>NZ_JBVJLD010000009.1:128429-158735 GCF_055584905.1 Kitasatospora sp. NPDC088742
GGCGTGCTGGCCTCGGCGGCCGGCCTGGCCGCCGGGCTGCTGGCCTGCCTGCTCGGCACCGGGGCGCTCGCCCTGGTGGACCTCGGGCCGGTCTCGGTCTCGCTGCTGCCGTCCTGGCCGGTCTTCCTGACGGCGGGTCTGTTCGGGCTGCTGCTCACCGCGCTGGCGGTGCGGCGCCCGGCGAAGCTGGCCTCGGCGGTGCCGCCGGTGGCGGCGCTCGCCGAATCCGGCGCCGCCCTGCCGGAGCCGGGCGGCCGGGTGCTGCGCGGGGCGGTCTCCGCGCTGCTGCTCGGCTTCGGCGTGCTGATGCTGGTGATCGGTGCCCAGGGCGGTTCGGCCGTCGCCCTGCTGGCCGTCACGGTGGGCGCGATCTCCAGCTTCTTCGGGGTGCTGCGGCTGGCCCGCTTCCTGCTGCCGCCGGTGGTCTCGCTGCTCGGCCTGCCGGCCCGCCGGATCTTCGGCACCACCGGCCGGCTGGCCGCCCAGCAGCTGCGCTCCAACCCGGGCCGGACCGGCTCGGCCGCCTCCGCCCTGCTGGTCGGCGTCACGGTGGCGGTCTCGGCGGCCACCGCGATCTCGGTGGCCGGCGGTTCGCTGGAGTCGATGCTGAGCTCCCGTCAGCCCGGCTCCTTCGCGCTGGCCACCGAGGACGGCCGGATCCCGGCCGGGGCGCTCGCGGCACTCGACCGGCGCCCCGAACTGGCCGTCACCCCCGTCCGCACCGCCACCGTCCGGCTCGACGGCCGGGCCGCGGTGGTGGCCACCGCCGACCCGGCCCGGCTGAACGGCGCCTCCGAGGGTGTCGCCGAGGCGCGCGGCCTGCGGGACGGCGAGGCCCTGGCGCTGGACCGGGCCGCCGGAGCCCTGCGGCTCCCGGACGGCACCACCTGGCAGGCCCGCCCCGGCCGCTCGGTCTTCCCGTTCGCCCTGCTGCCCGAGGCCACCGTGTACGTCACCCCGGCCACCCTGGCCAAGGCCGCACCGGACGCCGCCGTGGCCACCGCCTGGATCGCCGCCACCGGCTCCACCGGGCACGACGCGGCCCGCCGGGCGGTGGACGAGGCCCTGGCCGGCTTCCCCGGCGTCCGGGTCACCGACTCGGCCTCGGAGGCCGCGTACGTCCGGGACCTGCTGGACACCATGCTGCTGGTGACCACCGTGCTGCTCGGCTTCTCGATGGTGATCGCCGCGATCGGGGTGGCCGCCACCCTGACCCTCTCGGTGGACGAGCGGACCCGGGAGATCGGCATGCTGCGGGCGATCGGCCTGACCGGCGAACAGCTGCGCTCCCTGCTCACCCTGGAGGCCGCCCTGCTGGCCCTGAGCGGCGCCCTGGCGGGCACCGCACTCGGACTCGCCTACGGGGTGCTGGCGGCCCGTTCGGTGACCGGTGAGGGGCTCTCGCTGGCCCACCTGCCGTTCGGCACCGTGCTGCTGATCCTGGCCTCGGCCGGACTGCTCGGGGTGGCCGCCTCGGTGCTGCCGGCCCGGCGGGTGCGGCGGATGCGGATCGTCCAGGCTCTGCACGCGGCCTGAGCCGGCCGTCCGGGCACCCTGTCCGAACACCCCGTCCGGGCACTCCCCCGGAAACGACTGACGGGCCGTCACCGGACGGCCCGTCAGTCGTGCGTACCGGGGTACCCGGGTCTCACATGGTGCGGATGGCCACCGCGTCGCACAGGCCCTGGAGCGCGGCCTTGGCCGGACAGTCCGCCAGCGGGGCCAGCAGGGCGCGGGCCTCCTCGGCGTAGCCCAGGGTGTCCCGGCGGGCCCGCTCCAGTGCGGGGTGGCGGCGGAGCAGCCGCAGCGCCTCCGCGTGCAGCTCGTCGTCCTTGGCCAGGTCGAGGGTGAGCAGCTCGCGCAGCCGGGCGTCCTCCGGGTCGCTCTCGTCCACCGGCATCTGCTGGAGCAGCAGAATCGGCAGCGTCGGCACGCCCTCGCGCAGGTCGGTGCCGGGTGTCTTGCCGGACTCGTGGCCGTCGCTGGCGATGTCCAGCACGTCGTCGGCCAGTTGGAAGGCGGTACCCATCCGCTCGCCGTACTGGCGGAGGATCTCGACCGTCTCCGGGGTGGCCCCGGCCATCAGCGCGCCGAGGTGGCAGGCGACCGCGACCAGCGAGCCGGTCTTGCCCGCGATCACGTCCAGGTAGTGCTGGAGCGGGTCGTCCCCGGGGCGCGGCCCGGCGGTCTCCAGGATCTGACCCGTCACCAGCCGCTCGAACGCGTCGGCCTGGATCCGGACCGCCTCGGGGCCGAGGTCGGCCAGCACCTGGGAGGCCCGGGAGAACAGGAAGTCGCCGGTGAGGATGGCCACCGAGTTGTCCCAGCGCGAGTTGGCGCTCGGGGCGCCGCGCCGCACGGGCGCCTCGTCCATCACGTCGTCGTGGTACAGCGTGGCCAGGTGGGTCAGCTCGACCACCACCGCGGACGGGACCACCCCCGGCGCGTACGGGTCGCCGAACTGCGCGGCCAGCATCACCAGCAGCGGACGGAACCGCTTGCCGCCGGCCTCGATCAGGTGGCTCGCGGTGACCGTGATGAACGGCACCTCGCTCTTGGCGGCCTCCAGCAGCGAGGCCTCCACCCCATCCATGCCGGCCTGGACGTCACTGGTCAGATCGCGGTCCTGCACGGTCAGCCCGAAGGGCCCCACGACGGTCACGCAGACCACTCCTGTCCCTGGTCGATTAGCGGCCCGGTCCCTGAGCGCCGCCGCTGGCCTACAAGGAGGGTATCCGGTCGCGAGTCGATCACTGCACGGGCGTGCGGACCAACCGTGGACCGTACACGGAACGGGGCCCGTAGCCGGTGGCTACGGGCCCCGGGAAGGTTCCTCAGCGGGCGAAGACCGAGGCCGAGGAGGCCAGGTCGAGGAAGTACTGCGGGGCCAGGCCGAGGACCAGGGTGACCACCACGCCGAGGGCGATGGCGGTGCTGGTCATGACCGAGGGGACGGCCACGGCGGGGCCGCCGGGGCGGGGGTCGGAGAAGAACATCAGGACGATGACCTTGATGTAGAAGAAGGCGGCCACCGCGGAGGAGAGGACGCCGACGATCACCAGGGGGGTGGCGCCGCCGGCGGCCGCCGCCTGGAAGACGGCGAACTTGCCGGTGAAGCCGGAGGTGAGCGGGATGCCGGCGAAGGCGAGCAGGAAGAGGGCGAAGACCGCCGCGAGGAGCGGGGAGCGGCGGCCGAGGCCGGCCCAGCTGGAGAGGTGGGTGGCCTCGCCCTTGGAGTCGCGGACCAGGGTCACCACGGCGAAGGCGCCGAGGGTGACGAAGGAGTAGGCGGCCAGGTAGAAGAGGACCGCCCCGACGCCCTGCTTGTTGGAGGCGATCACGCCGGTCAGGATGAAGCCGGCGTGGGCGATCGAGGAGTAGGCGAGCAGGCGCTTGACGTCCTGCTGGGTGACGGCCAGCACCGCGCCGACCACCATGGTCAGGATCGCCACGCCCCACATGACGGGCCGCCAGTCCCAGCGCAGGCCGGGGAAGGCGACGTAGAACAGCCGCAGGAAGGCGCCGAAGGCGGCGGTCTTGGTGGCGGCGGCCATGAAGCCGGTGACCGGGGTCGGGGCGCCCTGGTAGACGTCCGGGGTCCAGGAGTGGAACGGGACCGCGCCGACCTTGAAGAGCAGGCCGACCGAGAGCATCGCCAGGCCGATCAGCAGCAGCGCGTCGTTCTGGGTGGTGTTCGCCAGCGCGGGGGTGACCTGGGCGACGCCCGAGACCACGTCGGCGATGCCGCCGAGACGGACAGTCCCGGCGTAGCCGTAGAGCAGGGCGGTGCCGAACAGGAAGAAGGCCGAGGCGAAGGCGCCGAGCAGGAAGTACTTGACGGCGGCCTCCTGGGAGAGCAGCCGACGGCGCCGGGCCAGCGCGCAGAGCAGGTAGAGCGGGAGGGAGAAGACCTCCAGCGCGACGAACATGGTCAGCAGGTCGTTGGCCGCCGGGAAGAGCAGCATGCCGGCGACCGCGAAGAGCGTGAGCGGGAAGACCTCGGTGGAGGTGAAGCCGGCCTTGACGGCCTGCCGCTCCTGCTCGCTGCCGGGCACCGCGGCGCCCTGGGCGGCGAAGGCGTCCACCCCGTGGCCGTTCAGGCGCGGCTCCAACCGCCGTTCGGCGTAGGTGAGGACGGCCATCACGGCGGTCAGCAGGATGACGCCCTGGACGAACAGTGCCGGGCCGTCGATGGCCACCGCGCCCATGGCCAGCAGGCCCGAGGAGGTGGTGCCGTAGCCCTGGGTGGCCAGCACGAGCACCGCGCCGAAGGAGGCCGCGAGGCCGAGCAGCGCGATGGTCACCTGGGCGCCGTAGCGGGCCCGCCGGGGCAGGAAGGCCTCGGCGAGGATGCCGAGCACGGCTGCCCCGAGCACGATCAGCATCGGGGAGAGCTGGCCGTACTCGACGTGCGGGGCCGGGATGCTGGGGCTGTTGCCGCCGGCCGCTGTGAGCCAACCACTCACTTGTGCTCACCTCCGGTGGTGGCGGCGACCGGGTGGGCCGGTGCCGGGTCGGTCTGGTGGATCTGGGAGAGCGTGGCGTCCACCGCCGGGTTGACCAGGTCGGTGAGCGGCTTGGGGTAGACGCCCAGGAAGATGGTCAGCGCCACCAGCGGTGCCACCACGACGAGTTCACGGACCTTCAGGTCCGCCATGCCCTCGACCTGCGGCTTGACCGGGCCGGTCATGGTGCGCTGGTAGAGCAGCAGCGCGTACAGCGCGGCCAGCACGATGCCCAGGGTGGCCACGATGCCCACCGCCGGGTACTTGGCGAAGGTGCCGACCAGGACCAGGAACTCGCTGACGAACGGGGCGAGTCCGGGCAGTGACAGGGTGGCCAGGCCGCCGATCAGGAAGGTGCCGGCCAGCACCGGGGCGACCTTCTGCACCCCGCCGTAGTCGGCGATCAGGCGCGAGCCCCGGCGGGAGATCAGGAAGCCGGCCACCAGCATCCAGGCGGCGGTGGAGATGCCGTGGTTGACCATGTAGAGCGTGGCACCGCTCTGCGCCTGGCTGGTGAAGGCGAAGACGCCCATGATGATGAAGCCGAAGTGCGAGATGGAGGCATACGCCACCAGCCGCTTGATGTCCTTCTGGCCCACCGCGAGCAGCGCGCCGTAGACGATCCCGATCAGCGCGAGCACCAGGATGACCGGCCCGAAGTCCTGGGAGGCCTCCGGGAAGAGGCCCAGGCAGAACCGGAGCATCGCGAAGGTGCCGACCTTGTCGACGACCGCCGTGATCAGCACGGCCGTTCCGGCGGTGGCCTCGCCCATCGCGTTCGGCAGCCAGGTGTGCAGCGGCCAGAGCGGGGCCTTCACCGCGAAGGCGAAGAAGAAGCCCAGGAAGAGCGCCTTCTCGGCGGACGGGTCGATGTTCAGCTTGCCCTCGGCGATCGCCGAGGTGAGCGTCGGCAGGTCGAAGGTGGGCAGGCCCTGGTCGGCCGCGACCACGTACAGCCCGATCACGGCGGCCAGCATGACCAGCCCGCCGAGCAGGTTGTAGAGCAGGAACTTGACGGCGGCGTACGAGCGTTGGGCGCTCGCGTCCGGGCCGCCCGCGCGGTCGCCGAAGCCGCCGATCAGGAAGTACATCGGGATCAGCATGGCTTCGAAGAAGACGTAGAACACGAACACGTCGGTGGCCAGGAAGGAGACCAGGACCATCGCCTCCACCGCCAGCACCAGGGCGAAGAAGCCCTGGGTGCGGCGGAGGTTCTCGAAGGTGCCGTCCGGGTTCTGGATCGGCTCGGCGTCGTTCCAGGAGGCCAGCATCACGACCGGCACCAGCACCGCGGTGAGCAGTGCGAGCACCGCGCCGATGCCGTCCACGCCGAGCGAGAAGCTGATCCCGAAGGACCTGATCCAGCTGTACGACTCGGTCAACTGGTAACGGGCACCGCCCGGTTCGAACTCGGTGACGATCAGTGCGGCCAGCACCAGGACGGCCAGCGAGACCGCCAGCGCGGTGATCTTCGCGGTCCGCCGGCGGGCCTCGGTGGAGCCGCCGGGCAGCGCCGCGGTGAGCACCGCCCCGACGGCCGGGACGGCACACGTGGCGGTCAGCAGGTAGCTCATCGCCTTACCCCCCAACTGAGTTGACGTGACATCAGACGGACCTCATGAGGAGAGTGGTGGCGACCAGCACCAGGGTGCCGCCGAACATGGAGAGCGCGTAGCTGCGCACGAAGCCGGTCTGGGTGCGGCGCAGCCGGGCGGAGAGCCCGCCGATCGCGGCGGCGATGCCGTTCACCGTGCCGTCCACCACCTTGCCGTCGGCGTAGACCAGCGAGGCGGTGAGCGCGGCGCCGGGGCGGACCAGGACGGCGTGGTTGAAGTCGTCCTGGAGCAGGTCGCGGCGGGCCGCCCGGGTGAGCGGGGAGCCGACCGGCGGGGTGACCGGCACCGAGCCGCGGCCGTACATCAGCCAGGAGACCAGCACGCCGGCCGCCACGCAGAGCGAGGTGAGCACGGTGACGGTGGTGGCGTTCAGCGGCGAGTGGCCGTGGGCCAGGCCGGTGACCGGCTCCAGCCAGCCGACGAAGGACTCGTTCAGCGCGAAGAGCCCGCCGGCGAAGACCGAGCCGAAGGCCAGCACGACCATCGGCAGCGTCATGCTGGCCGGGGACTCGTGCGGGTGCGGCTCGTGGCCGTCGGCGTCCGGCTGCCAGCGCTTCTCGCCGAAGAAGGTCAGGATCATCACCCGGGTCATGTAGAACGCGGTGACGGCGGCGCCGACCAGGGTGCAGACGCCGAGGATCCAGCCCTCGGTGCCGCCCTTGGAGAAGGCCGCCTCGATGATCAGGTCCTTGGAGAAGAAGCCGGACAGACCGGGGAAGCCGATGATCGCCAGGTAGCCCAGGCCGAAGGTCACGAAGGTGACCGGCATCTTCTTCCGCAGGCCGCCGTAGTGACGCATGTTCACCTCGTCGTTCATGCCGTGCATGACCGATCCGGCGCCGAGGAAGAGCCCGGCCTTGAAGAAGCCGTGGGTCACCAGGTGCATGATGGCGAAGGCGTAGCCGATCGGGCCGAGGCCCGCGGCCAGCACCATGTAGCCGATCTGCGACATGGTCGACCCGGCCAGCGCCTTCTTGATGTCGTCCTTGGCGCAACCGACGATCGCACCGAACAGCAGCGTGACGGCTCCGACCACCACGACCACCGTCTGCGCGTCCGGGGCCAGGTTGAAGATGGCCGAGGAGCGGGTGATCAGGTAGACCCCGGCGGTCACCATGGTGGCCGCGTGGATCAGGGCGGAGACCGGGGTCGGGCCCTCCATCGCGTCGCCCAGCCAGGACTGCAGCGGCACCTGGGCGGACTTGCCGCAGGCGGCCAGCAGCAGCATCAGCGCGATCGCGGTGAGCTTGCCCTCACCCGCCTGGCCGGCGGTGCCGAACACCCCGGTGAAGGTGAGGTCGCCGAACTCGACGAACATCAGCATGATGCCGATCGAGAGCCCGAGGTCACCGACCCGGTTGACCAGGAAGGCCTTCTTGGCCGCCACGGCCGCGCTGGGCTTGTGCTGCCAGAAGCCGATCAGCAGGTACGAGGCGAGGCCGACGCCCTCCCAACCCGCGTACAGCAGCAGGTAGTTGTCCGCCAGCACCAGGAGCAGCATGGCGGCCAGGAAGAGGTTCAGGTAGGCGAAGAAGCGGCGCCGGCGCGCGTCGTGCGCCATGTACCCCATCGAGTACACGTGGATCAGGGTGCCGACGCCGGAGATCAACAGGACGAAGGTGACCGAGAGTTGGTCCAGCTGGAAGGCCATGTCGGCCTTGAAGCCGCCCACCTCGATCCAGGTGAAGAGCTTCGAGGTCAGCGTCCGGTGCTCGGCCTCCCTGCCGAGCAGGTCGGAGAAGAGCGCCAGGCCGAGGCCGAAGGAGGTGGCGGCCAGCGCGGTGGCCAGCCAGTGACCGAAGCGGTCGAGGAGCCGGCCGCCGAGCAGCAGCAGGGCGGCGCCGGCCAGTGGCGCTGCCACCAGCAGCGGAATGAGTGAGTTCACCGTGGGCCCTCCGCCTACAGCTTCATCAGGTTGCTGTCATCGACCGAAGCCGAGTGCCTGGACCGGAAGATGGACACGATGATGGCGAGGCCGACCACGACCTCGGCCGCCGCGACCACCATGGTGAAGAACGCGATGATCTGGCCGTCCAGGTTGCCGTGCAGCCGGGAGAAGGTGACCAGGGCCAGGTTCGAGGCGTTGAGCATCAGCTCCACGCACATGAAGAGCACGATCGCGTTGCGCCGGATCAGCACGCCGGAGGCGCCGATGGTGAACAACAGGGCGGAGAGGTAGAGGTAGTTGACGGGGTTCACTCCGCCTCCTCCTTGCTCGGGACGGGCTCCAGCTGCTTGCGCGGGCCGGCCACGGCGGGCCGGGCGGACGGGGCGCGGCCCAGGTACTCGGCGGTGCGGCCCTCCAGCTCGGCCATCCGCTCCAGCATGTCCTGGCTGACGTCCCGGATCTGGCCGCGCTCGCGCAGCGTGTTCATCACCGAGTCCTCGCTGATGGTGCCGTCGGGCAGCAGCGCCGGGATGTCCACCGCGTTGTGCCGGGCGTACACGCCGGGGGCGGGCAGCGGCGGCACCTGGATGTTGTCGCGGACCCGCTGGTCGGCCAACTGCCGCTGGGTGAGCGGCGCCTGGACGTGCTCGCGGTGGGTCAGCACCATCGCGCCGATGGCGGCGGTGATCAGCAGCGCACCGGTGAGCTCGAAGGCCCAGACGTAGTCGGTGAACAGCAGCCGGGCCAGGCCCTGGACGTTCCCCTCGGCGTTGGCCTCGGTCAGCCCGGTGAAGGAGGAGAGCTTGGCGTGCGAGATGCCGGCGATCAGCAGCACGCCGAAGCCGAGGCCGCAGAGCACTGCGGCGACCCGCTGGCCCCGGAGCTGCTCCTTCAGCGAGTCGGCCGAGGTGACGCCGACCAGCATCAGCACGAACAGGAAGAGCATCATGATCGCGCCGGTGTAGACGACGATCTGCACCACGCCCAGGAAGACCGCGCCCTGGGCCAGGTAACAGACCGCCAGCGCCATCATGGTGGCGGCCAGGCAGAGCGCGCTGTGCACCGCCTTCTTCATCAGCAGCATGCCGAGCGCGCCGCCGACCGCGACCACGGCGAGGATCCAGAACTGGACCGCCTCTCCGGTGGAGGTCATGACTGCGCCTCCTTCTCCCGGTCGGTGCGTTCCTGCTGCACGGTGCCCGGCGCCGCCGCGGTGATCTCGCCCCGGTAGTACGCGCCCTCGTCGGCGCCCGGGTAGTAGGCGTGCGGCGCGTCGACCATGCCCTCGGTGAGCCCCACCAGCAGCTGCTCCTTGGTGAAGATCAGGTCGGCCCGCGAGGAGTCGGCCAGCTCGTACTCGTTGGTCATGGTGAGCGCCCGGGTCGGGCAGGCCTCGATGCAGAGCCCGCAGAGGATGCAACGGGCGTAGTTGATCTGGTAGACCGCGCCGTACCGCTCACCGGGCGAGTAGCGCTCCTCGTCGGTGTTGTCCGCGCCCTCGACGTAGATCGCGTCGGCCGGGCAGGCCCAGGCGCAGAGCTCGCAGCCGACGCACTTCTCCAGACCGTCCGGGTGCCGGTTCAGCTGGTGCCGGCCGTGGAAGCGGGGAGCGGTGGGCTTCTTCTGCTCCGGGTACTGCTCGGTGAGCCGCTTCTTGAACATGGCCTTGAAGGTCACGCCGAAGCCTGCGGCCGGGCCGAGGATGGACGGCTTCTCAGCCTTCTCGTCCGACATCGTCTCAGCTCCCTTCCGCGGAGTTGGAGTTGGCGCCGTTCAGGGCGTCCTGGAGTTGCGGGGCCCGGCTGCGACGGCGGGGCACCGGGGGGAGCTGCTGACCGGGCAGCGGCGGGACGGGGTAGCCGCCCTCCATCGGGTCGAACTCGGCTGTGACACCGGCCGGTTCGTCCTGCTGGGGAGCCTTGGCCTTGACCACGTCGCGGAGCAGGAAGAGCAGCAGCACCACCAGCACCGGGGCGCCGACGTACAGCACCACCTGGCCGAAGTCGTAGCCCTCGTTGCGCAGCGCGCGGACGGTGGCCACCATCACCAGCCAGACCAGCGAGACCGGGATCAGCACCTTCCAGCCCAGCTTCATGAACTGGTCGTAGCGGAACCGGGGCAGGGTGCCGCGCAGCCAGATGAAGAAGAACAGCAGCAGCTGGATCTTCAGGGTGATCCAGAGCATCGGCCACCAACCGTGGTTGGCGCCCTCCCAGAAGGTGGAGACCGGGTACGGGGCCCGCCAGCCGCCCAGGAACAGGGTGGCCGCGACGGCCGAGACGGTGACCATGTTGACGTACTCGGCCAGCATGAACATCGCGAACTTCAGCGAGGAGTACTCGGTGTTGAAGCCGCCGACCAGCTCGCCCTCGGCCTCCGGGAGGTCGAACGGGGCCCGGTTGGTCTCACCGACCATCGCGATGATGTAGACGATGAAGGAGACCGGCAGCAGCACCGCGAACCAGGTCGGCTGCTGGGAGGCGACGATCTCCGAGGTGGACATCGAGCCGGAGTAGATGAAGACCGCCGCGAAGGACAGGCCCATCGCGATCTCGTAGGAGATCATCTGCGCCGAGGAGCGCAGGCCGCCGAGCAGCGGGTAGGTCGAGCCGGAGGACCAGCCCGCCAGCACGATCCCGTAGATGCCGACCGAGGCCACCGCCAGGATGTAGAGCAGGGCGATCGGCAGGTCGGTGAGCTGCATCGGGGTGCGGGTGCCGAAGATCGAGACCTCATTGCCCGCCGGGCCGAACGGGATCACCGCGAAGGCCATGAAGGCCGGGATCGCGGCGACGATCGGCGCCAGGATGTAGACCACCTTGTCGGCGTTGGTGACGACCAGGTCTTCCTTGAGCGCCAGCTTCACGCCGTCGGCCAGCGACTGCAGCATGCCCCAGGGGCCGTGCCGGTTCGGGCCGATGCGCAGCTGCATCCAGGCCACGACCTTGCGCTCCCAGACGATCGCGATCAGCACGGTGCCGACCAGGAAGGCGAAGACGAACACCGCCTTGATCAGCACCAGCCACCACGGGTCGCGCCCGAAGAAGCCGAGGGTCTCGTATGCGGCCAGCGTCATGACTCCTCCGCCGGGGCGATGGTCACCAGGTGTCCGGTGGTGGTGCCGAGGGTGCGGTAGGCGCCGCCCGGCGTGGAGTTGAGGGGCAGCCAGACGGTGCGGTCGGGCTGCTCGGGGTTGAGCTCCAGCGGCAGGGTGAGCGAGCCGCCGGGGCCGGTGATCCGCAGCCGTCCCGCCGCGCCGATCTCGGCGGCGGTGGCGGGCGAGAGGCGGGCCACCGCGGCGTGCCGGGTGCCGGCCAGGTGCTCGTCGCCGGTCTGCAGGGTGCCGTTGTCCAGCAGCATCCGGTGGCCCGCCAGCACGGCCTGGCCGGTGGCCGGGCGGGGCAGCGGGGCGGCGGCGGCACTGGGCGCGGAGGGCAGGTCGCCCTCCCAGGGGGAGAAACGGTCCAGCTCCAGCCGGGCGGCCCGGACGTCGCCGAGGCCGATCGGGCGGCCCAGGGCCTCGGCCAGCATGCTCAGCACCCGGACGTCCGAGTGGAGTTGACGGGTCATCAGCTGGTCCGGCTTGAGCGCGGCCTCGAACATCCGCACCCGGCCCTCCCAGTTGAGGTAGGTGCCGGCCTTCTCGGTCACCGCGGCCACCGGCAGCACCACGTCGGCCTGCTCGGTGACGGCGGACGGGCGCAGCTCCAGCGAGACGGTGAACCGGACCCGGGCCAGCGCCTCGTCGGCCAGTGCCGGGTCGGCCAGGTCGTCCGGGTCGAGCCCGCCGATCACCAGCGCGTCCAGGTCGCCGTGGGCGGCGGCCGCCAGGATCTGGTCGGTGTCCCGGCCGAGCCGGGCCGGGAGTTCGGCCGCGCCCCAGACGGCGGCGGCCTCGGAGCGGGCGGCGCTGGAGTTGACCGGACGGCCGCCGGGCAGCAGGCCGGGCAGTGCGCCCGCCTCCACCGCACCGCGCTCGCCGGCCCGGCGCGGCACCCAGGCCAGCTTGGCTCCGGTGGTGGCGGCGAGCCGCAGCGCGGCGGTCAGACCACCGGGCACGGTGGCGAGGCGCTCACCGACCAGGATCACCGCCCCCGCCTGGCGCAGCAGTTGGCCCGCGCGGCCGGCGTCGTCACCGAGCGCGGTGTCGTCCGCCAGCGCCGCGAGCCACTCGGCCTCGGTGCCGGGCGCGGCCGGGAGCAGCGCGCCGTGCAGCTTGGCCAGGCCCCGGCTGCGGTGCGCGGCCACCGAGAAGACCTGAAGTCCCGTGGCCCGGTTGGCCTTGCGCAGCCGCAGGAAGACGATCGGCGACTCCTCCTCGGGCTCGAAGCCCGCGAGCAGCACGGCCGGTGCGGCCTCCAGCGCCTCGTACGAGACGCCCTCGCCGTCCAGGTCGACGCCGCTGCCGGCCACCTCGGAGGCCAGGAAGTCGGCCTCCTCGGCGGAGAGCGGGCGGGCCCGGAAGTCCACGTCGTTGGTGGAGAGCGCGACCCGGGCGAACTTGCCGTAGGCGTACGCGTCCTCGACCGTGACGCGGCCGCCCGCGAGGACGGCGGCCTTGGCGCCGCGCAGCCCCTCGGCGGCGAAGGCCAGCGCCTCCGGCCAGGAGACGGCGGTCAGTTCACCGTCCTTGCGGATCATCGGGCTGGTCAGCCGGTCACGCTGCTGGGCGTAGCGGAAGGCGAACCGGCCCTTGTCGCAGTTCCACTCCTCGTTCACCGCCGGGTCGTCGCCGGCCAGCCGGCGCAGCACCTTGCCGCGGCGGTGGTCGGTGCGCTGGGCGCAGCCCGAGGAGCAGTGCTCGCAGACGCTGGGCGAGGAGACCAGGTCGAACGGGCGGGAGCGGAACCGGTAGGCGGCCGAGGTGAGCGCGCCGACCGGGCAGATCTGGATGGTGTTGCCGGAGAAGTAGGACTCGAAGTCGTCCCCGGCCCCGGTGCCGACCTGCTCGTTGGCGCCGCGCTCCAGCAGGTCGATGAACGGGTCACCGGCCACCTGATCGGAGAACCGGGTGCAGCGGGCGCAGAGCACGCAGCGCTCGCGGTCCAGCAGCACCTGGCTGGAGATCGGCAGCGGCTTGGCGTAGGTGCGCTTCATCCCGTCGAAGCGGGAGTCGCTCTCGCCGGTGGACATCGCCTGGTTCTGCAGGGGGCACTCGCCGCCCTTGTCGCAGACCGGGCAGTCCAGCGGGTGGTTGATCAGCAGCAGCTCCATCACGCCGCGCTGGGCCTTCTCGGCCACCGGCGAGGTGACCTGGGTGCGCACCACCATGCCCTCGGTCACCGGGATGGTGCAGGAGGCGACCGGCTTGCGCTGGCCCTCCACCTCCACGATGCACTGGCGGCAGGCGCCGGCCGGGGCGAGCAGCGGGTGGTCGCAGAAGCGCGGGATCTGGGTGCCGATCTGCTCGGCGGCCCGGATCACCAAGGTCCCCTTGGGGACCTGGAGTTCGACACCGTCGATGGTGAGCGTGACGAGGTCGGTGCTGGTCTTCGGCGGCTCGGTCACGGTCATGCGTGCACCTCCCTCTCGGTGGTGTGGTCGTGGGCGGTGCGGTCGGCCCAGACGGTGGAGGCGGCGTGGTCGAACGGGCAGCGCCGCTCGGTCAGGTGCCGCTCGTACTCCTCGCGGAAGTACTGGAGCGAGGAGACGATCGGGCTGGCCGCGCCGTCGCCGAGGGCGCAGAAGGACTTGCCGTTGATGTTGTCGGCGATGTCCAGCAGCTTCTCCAGGTCGCCCGCGACGCCCTCGCCGGCCTCGATCCGCTTGAGCAACTGCACCAGCCAGTACGTGCCTTCGCGGCACGGGGTGCACTTGCCGCAGGACTCGTGGGCGTAGAACTCGGTCCACCGGGTGACCGCCCGGACCACGCAGGTGGTCTCGTCGAAGACCTGGAGCGCCTTGGTGCCGAGCATCGAGCCGGCCGCGCCGACGCCCTCGTAGTCCAGCGGCACGTCCAGGTGCTCGTCGGTGAACATCGGGGTCGAACTGCCGCCCGGTGTCCAGAACTTGAGCCGGTGCCCGGCCCGGATGCCGCCGCTCACCTCCAGCAGCTGACGGAGCGTGATGCCGAGCGGGGCCTCGTACTGGCCGGGGTTGGTGACGTGCCCGGAGAGTGAGTAGAGGGTGAAGCCGGGGGACTTCTCGGTGCCCAGCGACTTGAACCACTCGTTGCCCCTGGCCAGGATCGGCGGCACCGAGGCGATCGACTCGACGTTGTTCACCACCGTCGGGCAGGCGTACAGACCGGCGATGGCGGGGAACGGCGGGCGCAGCCTGGGCTGGCCGCGGCGGCCCTCCAGCGAGTCCAGCAGCGCCGTCTCCTCGCCGCAGATGTACGCCCCGGCGCCCGCGTGCACGGTGATGTCCAGGTCGATGCCCGAGCCGAGGATGTTCTTGCCGAGGTACCCGGCCTCGTACGCCTCGGCCACCGCCGCGTGCAGGCGCCGCAGCACCGGCACGACCTCGCCGCGCAGGTAGATGAAGGCGTGGTCGCAGCGGATCGCGTAGGACGCGATGACCATGCCCTCGATCAGCGAGTGCGGGTTGGCGAACAGCAGCGGGATGTCCTTGCAGGTACCCGGCTCGGACTCGTCGGCGTTCACCACCAGGTAGTGCGGCTTGCCGTCGTTCTGCGGGATGAACTGCCACTTCATGCCGGTCGGGAAGCCGGCCCCGCCGCGGCCGCGCAGGCCGGAGTCCTTGACCTGGGCGATCACCTCGTCGGGGGCCATCGCCAGGGCGTTGCGCAGGCCGGCGTAGCCCTCGTGGCGGTGGTAGGTCTCCAGGCTCCAGGGGCGGTGGTCGTCCCAGGAGGCGGACAGCACGGGCGAGAGCAGCTTCTCGGCCGGCTCTGCGGAGGTCATCACGCTTCGGTCCCTTCGTGCCTCGGAGCCACGACCTTGGTGCCGGGGGTGCCGGGCAGTGCCTCGCCCTTGGCGAGCCGGAGCCCGGCCAGCGAGGGCGCGCCGCCCGCGCCGGAGGCGTCCACCGCGCCGGGGCGCTCGTCCGGGAAGCCGGCCAGGATCCGGGAGGTCTCCTTGAAGGAGCAGAGCCGGGCCCCGCGGGTCGGCCGCACCTCCTGACCGTCCTTCAGCTGGTCGACCAACTCCCGTGCGCTCTGCGGCGTCTGGTTGTCGAAGAACTCCCAGTTGACCATCACCACGGGGGCGTAGTCGCAGGCCGCGTTGCACTCGATCCGCTCGATCGAGACCTTGCCGTCCGGGGTGGTCTGGTTGTTCTCCACGCCCAGGTGCTGCTTGAGCTCGTCGAAGATCTGGTCGCCGCCGAGCACCGCGCAGAGCGTGTTGGTGCAGACGCCGACGTGGTACTCCCCGGCGGGCTTCCTGCGGTACATGGTGTAGAAGGTGGCGACCGCGGTCACCTCGGCCGTGGTCAGGTCCAACTGCTCGGCGCAGAACCGGATCCCGGTCGGCGTCACGCAGCCCTCCTCCGCCTGCACCAGGTGCAGCAGCGGCAGCAGGGCGGACCGGGCCACCGGGTAGCGGCCGATCAACTCCTTGGCGTCCTCGGCCAGTCGGGCCGCGACCTCGGCCGGGTACGGCTTCGCGGGGAGGGCCGGCATCCCCAGTTGGACGTCGCTGCTCACCGGTCCACTCCTCCCATCACCGGGTCGATCCCGGCCACCGCGACGATCACGTCGGCGACCTGGCCGCCCTCGCACATCGCCGCCATCGTCTGCAGGTTGGTGAAGGACGGGTCCCGGAAGTGCACCCGGTACGGGCGGGTCCCGCCGTCGCTCACCACGTGCACGCCGAGCTCGCCCTTGGGCGACTCGACGGCCGTGTAGGCCTGGCCGACCGGCACCCGGAAGCCCTCGGTGACCAGCTTGAAGTGGTGGATCAGGGCCTCCATCGAGGTGCCCATGATCTTCCGGATGTGGTCCAGCGAGTTGCCCATCCCGTCCGGGCCGACGGCCAGTTGGGCGGGCCAGGCGATCTTCTTGTCGGCCACCATCACCGGGCCGGGCTTGAGCCGGTCCAGGCACTGCTCGACGATCCGCAGCGACTGGTGCATCTCCTCCAGCCGGATCAGGAACCGGCCGTAGGAGTCCGCGGTGTCGGCGGTGGCGACCTCGAACTCGTAGTCCTCGTACCCGCAGTACGGGTCGGTCTTGCGCAGGTCGTGCGGCAGGCCGGTGGCCCGCAGGATCGGGCCGGTGGCGCCGAGCGCCAGGCAGCCGGGCAGGTCCAGGAAGCCGACGTCGACCAGCCGGGCCTTGAAGACCGGGTTCCCGGTGGCCAGCTTGTCGTACTCGTGCATCCGCGAGCGGAGCGTCTTCACCGCCTCGCGGATCTGGTCCACCGCGCCGGGCGGCAGGTCCTGGGCGAGGCCGCCGGGACGGACGTACGCGTGGTTCATCCGCAGGCCGGTGACCAACTCGAAGACGTCCAGGATGAGTTCGCGGTCCCGGAAGCCGTAGATCATCAGCGTGGTGGAGCCGATCTCCATACCGCCGGTGGCCAGGCAGACCAGGTGCGAGGAGATCCGGTTGAGCTCCATCATCAGCACCCGGATCACGCTGGCGCGGTCCGGGATCTGGTCGGTGATGCCGAGCAGCTTCTCGACCGCGAGGCAGTACGCGGTCTCGTTGAACATCGGGGTCAGGTAGTCCATCCGGGTCACGAAGGTGGTGCCCTGGACCCAGTTCCGGAACTCCATGTTCTTCTCGATGCCGGTGTGCAGGTAACCGATCCCGCACCGGGCCTCGGTCACCGTCTCGCCGTCGATCTCCAGGATCAGGCGCAACACCCCGTGGGTGGACGGGTGTTGGGGACCCATGTTGACGATGATGCGCTCGTCGTCGGCCCGGCCGACGGCCTCCACGACCTCGCCCCAGTCGCCACCGGTGACGGTGAAGACCCGTCCCTCGGTGGTCTCCCGCGCCTCTTCGTAGTGTGTGGTCATCAGCTGTACGACCTCCGCTGGTCGGGCGCCGGGATCTGGGCGCCCTTGTACTCGACGGGGATGCCGCCGAGCGGGTAGTCCTTGCGCTGCGGGTGGCCGGTCCAGTCGTCCGGCATCATGATCCGGGTCAGTGCCGGGTGACCCTCGAAGACCAGGCCGAAGAAGTCCCAGGCCTCGCGCTCGTGCCAGTCGTTGGTCGGGTAGACGCTGACCACCGAGGGGATCACCGGGTCGGAGTCCGGCGCGGTGACCTCCAGCCGGAGCAGCCGGCCGTGGGTGATCGAGCGCAGCGGGTAGACCGCGTGCAACTCCCGTCCGGCGTCACCCGGGTAGTGCACGCCGTTGACGCCGAGACAGAGCTCGTAGCGCAGCGCCGGGTCGTCGCGCAAGGTGCGGACGGCCTTCAGCAGGTGCTCGCGGGCGATGTGGAAGGTGAGCTCGCCGCGGTCCACCACGGTCTTCTCGATCACCTCGGCCGGGTCGAGCCCCTGCTCCTCCAGCGCGCCCTCGAACTCGTCGGCGACCTCGTCGAAGCCGTGCCCGTACGGGCGACTGCTGGCCGGCGGCATCACGACCGGGGCGGCCAGGCCGCCGAAGCCGGAGGTGTCGCCGGTGCCCTGGGCGCCGAACATGCCCTGCCGCTTGCCGATCACCTCGACGGGGATCTCCTTGCGGGTCGCCGGTACCGGCGTCTGCTCGCTCATCGCAGCAGCCCCCGCATCTCGCTGGTCGGGGTGGCCTCCAGCGCCAGCTCCTCCGCCAACTCCTCGGCGCGGCGCCGGTTCACGCCCAGCGGCTCGTGCTGGATCTTCTCGTGCAGCTTGATGATGGCATCCATCAGCATCTCCGGGCGGGGCGGACAGCCCGGCAGGTAGATGTCCACCGGGACGATGTGGTCCACGCCCTGCACGATCGCGTAGTTGTTGAACATCCCGCCGGAGGAGGCGCAGACGCCCATCGAGATGACCCACTTCGGATTGGCCATCTGGTCGTACACCTGGCGCAACACCGGCGCCATCTTCTGGCTCACCCGACCGGCCACGATCATCAGGTCGGCCTGCCGGGGCGAGCCCCGGAAGACCTCCATGCCGAACCGGGCCAGGTCGTAGCGGCCCGCTCCGGTGGTCATCATCTCGATCGCGCAGCAGGCCAGCCCGAAGGTAGCCGGGAAGAGCGACGCCTTGCGCACCCACCCCGCCGCGGCCTCCACGCTGGTGAGCAGAAAGCCGCTCGGCAGCTTCTCCTCGATACCCATCAGTTCCCTCTCAGTCCCTCAAGTCCGGTGGCTTGCCCCCGCGTTCACAAGCGGGTGGTGCTCAGTCCCACTCGAGACCGCCGCGACGCCACACGTAGGCGTAGGCGACGAAGACGGTGGCGATGAACAGGAGCATCTCGACCAGCCCGAAGATCCCCAGGGCGTCGAAGCTGACCGCCCAGGGATAGAGGAAGACGATCTCGATGTCGAAGACGATGAACAGCATCGCCGTGAGGTAGTACTTGATCGGGAACCGCCCGCCGCCCACCGGCTGCGGGGTCGGTTCGATGCCGCACTCGTAAGCCTCCAACTTGGCCCGGTTGTAACGCTTCGGGCCGGTCAGTGAGGCCATCGTGACGGAGCCGACCGCGAACGCCGCCGCGATGGCACCGAGTACGAGGATCGGCGCGTAGGCATTCATAGCCCCCGCTCCCTCCGTCCAGTCGTCCGTGACTGCAGATCGGAACTGCCGGGTCACGCTCCGCGCGGCCCGTTTCCATTCCCTGAGATCCACTCATGTGAGGCAGTTCACAAGGCTTGGAACGAGCGCATCCTATGCCCGTCGGCTTGTGACGTGCGACACGCGGTTCTGAACGATCTTTGTGATCTACGCCACCTCGCAAAGGATCACGGAGCGGCGGAAGGCGTGATCAATCAACCCAGTGCAGGCAAGTGGTCACAAACCGTCGCATTCACTTGTGAAGTGACTGGTCAGAGGGCCATGCGCATATCAACTCGGCTGCTGATCATGCAAATTTCTGAGCCCGTCGCCAACGTGATAAAGGGACCACCCAGGAGGGTGGTCCCTTCGGAACGGCCGCTTGACCCTTCGTTCACAAGCACACGAATGCCCGGCTCCGCTACCGGCGTTCGCCCCAGACGTGGGCGGCGACGCCGACCCGGTTCCGGACCCCGAGCTTGCGCTGGATGTTGGCGAGGTGGTTCTTCACCGTGCCCGGCGAGATGAACAGCTGCCCGGCCACCGCCGCGTTGGTCGCCCCGTCCGCCACCAGGGCGGCGATCTCCGCCTCCCGGGGCGTGAGCTGCTCCACCTCGGCTGCCTCTGCGGCCTCGGCGGACTTCGCGGCCGGCTCGTCCGGCTCCTCCAGCTCCTCCGGCGGAGTGATCATCCGGAGCAGACGGACCGTCACCTCCGGGCTGATCAGCGCGTCCCCCGCCACCGCCGCCCGGACCGCCTCCACCAGCAGCGCCGGGCCGGACCGCTTCAGCAGGAACCCGGCCGCCCCGTACCGCAGCGCGGCGTGCACGTACTCGTCCAGGTCGAAGGTGGTCACCACGACCACCCGCAGCGGATCCGCCACCCCCGGTCCGGCCAGCCGCCTGGTCAGCTCCAGCCCGTCCAGCCCCGGCATCCGGATGTCCGCCAGCACCACGTCCGGCCGCAGCCGCCGGGCCAGCTCCAAGGCCTGGTCCCCGTTGGCCGCTTCGCCCACCACGGTCAGGTCGGGCTGGGCCTCCAGGATGATCCGGTACGCGGTGCGGATGTCCGCGTGGTCGTCCGCCAACAGGACGGTGGTCGTCATGACTCCCCCTCGATCGGCGGCAGGTACGCCCTGACCTGCCAGCCCCGTTCGGTCCGGGCCGCC
This sequence comes from Kitasatospora sp. NPDC088742, assembly GCF_055584905.1. Lineage (NCBI taxonomy): Bacteria > Bacillati > Actinomycetota > Actinomycetes > Kitasatosporales > Streptomycetaceae > Kitasatospora > Kitasatospora sp. NPDC088742. The sequence goes on from NZ_JBVJLD010000009.1 coordinate 148,229, forward strand.
TCCAGCGTCCCGTCCAGTGCCTCCAGCCGCGCGGCCAGCCCGCGCAGCCCCGTCCCGCTCCGGCGCCCGGTCCTCGCGGGGGCCGCCCCGCCGTCGTCGCTGACCAGCACCTCCACTCCGCCCCGCCGCCCCGACCGGACCACCACCTCCACCAGGGTCGCGCCGGGCGCGTGCCGCCGGACGTTGGTCAGCGCCTCCACCACCACCCGGTGCGCGGTGGCCCCCGCCTCCCGGCCGACCGGCGGCGCGTCCGGCTCCGGCAGCTCCAGCCGAACCCCGGCCGGGCCGGAGGCGGCGAACCGTTCGACCACGGCGGGGAGTTCGGCCAGCCCGGGCTGCGGCTCGCGGCGGGCCGCTTCCTCGCTGCGGAGCAGGTGCACCGTCCGGTCCAACGAGGCCAGGGCCTGCTGCCCGGCCTCCTCGATCCGGCGGAACAGCTCCTGCTGACCCTCCGTCACGAATGCTCCCGCCTGGGCCAGCGCCACCATCCCGCTGACGTCATGGGCCACGAAGTCGTGCAGGTCGTGCGCGAGTTCGATCCGCTGGGTGCGGCGGGCCGCCACCACCTCACGCCGCCGCCGCTCGTCCAAGGTCCCCAGGTAGAACCCGACCGCCGCCGCCAACAGGCCCGCCATCAGGCCGAATCCGAGCAGTCCGGCCGCCTCCTGCCAGCGCCCCGGCACCACGAACCGGGACGGCCAGGCCGCCACCGCCACCCCCGCGAGGCCCGCCGCCGGCCAGGCCCGGCCGCGCACGGCCAGCGCCACCAGCCCCAGCAGACCGAGCAGTTCGGTCAACACCAGCAGGCCCAGCAGCCCCCCGGACTCCCCGAACCCGTCCGTCCGCCACCCGACGGCGGTCACCCCCAGTGACCCCACCGCCCCAACGCTCCCCCATCGAACGATCATGCGATCACCCTACGGTCCGGTGCTCGCCACCCACCCCGTGCCGAACGGCACATGACGGCCCGTCCGAACCTCCCGTTCGGCATCTGCCCCCTCCCCCTCCCCCGCCGGGAAGCTTGAGGCATCCCAACCAGCCCGCTCCGAAAGGCAGTCCGATGCCCACCACCCTGCACCCCTCCACCGCCCCGGTCACCGTCCCGACCGCCACCGCCCCGGTCGTCCGCCCGCCGGCCCCGTGGGCCGTCCGCACCGCCAAGCTCGCCGCACTGACCGCCCTCCCCTCCGGCCTCTGGCGGGTCGCCCTCGGCGTCGGCATCCCGGTCGGCTTCACCGGCGCCATGGAGACCCAGATGACCTCCCACATGCCGGGCTGGGGCACCGCCTACGTGATCGCCCTCTCCGCCCTGGCCGAGACCCTCGCCTTCCTCACCCTCGGCCTGGTCCGCCCCTGGGGCCAACTCGCCCCCCGCTGGCTCCCGTTCATCGGCGGCCGCCGCATCGCCCCACCCGTCGCCGCGATCCCCGCCGCCCTCGGCGCCCTCGCCCTCACCCTGATCACCACCACCGCCGCCTTCACCTGGTACGGCCCCGGGACCATGGGCAGCCCCGACGCCCCGCACGGCCTGGCCGGCTTCCTGATGACCGCCTCCTACGCCCCCCTGCTCCTCTGGGGCCCCCTGCTCGCCGTCGTCACCGCCGACTTCTGGCGCCGCTCGCGGGGATGATGTTGGTAATGTTGATGGCCTGTCCACATCACCAACATCGGAGGCCCTGATGAGCGTGACGCAGATCGACATCGACGACGAAGCCCTGGCAGCAGCGATGCAACTCATGGGCACCACAACGAAGAAGGACACCGTGAACACGGCCCTCCGCGAGTACACCGAGCGGATAAGGCGCCTGGAGGCCGCCGAGCGGCTCGCCGCCAGAGGGGCCCGCGGTGAGTTCGACGAGGCGGCGGCAGCCCACACGGCCGGCAAGCGCAACCGCCGAGAGGCAGCAGGATGATCGGCTACCTGGTCGACACCTCCGCCTTGTGGCAGCTGTTCCGACACGCGGATACCTTCGCCGCCTGGGAAGGGCACATCACCGCCGGCGCGCTGCACCTCTGTGAGCCGAGCCGGGCGGAGTTCCTGTACTCCGCTACCGGCCCGGCCCACCGAGACGAACTGGCGGCGGACCTGGACACCGTCTTCCGGCCCGCCGGCGTCCCGATGGGAGCCTGGCGATGGGTGGACAGCGCACAGTACAAGCTCACCCAGCAGGGTCAGCACCGCTCCGCCGGTGCGGTCGACCTGCTGGTGTGCGCCACCGCCGTCCACCACGACCTGACGGTGCTGCACCTGGACAACGACTTCACCGCCGTCGCCTCCGTCCTCGCCGAACTCCGGGCCCGGGACATTCGGAGTTGACGGTCAGACAGGTTCCGGCTGGGCGACCGGCACTGCCTTCGGCTCGCCTGCCGGGGCCGCGGTGCGGCGGCCCCATTCGGTGCCGGCCAGGACGCAGAGGGCGCCGAGGAGGCCGAGCGGGCCGAGGTAGTTGCCGGCCAGGGTGATGCCGAAGACGGCGGCCCAGAGGGGTTCGGTGCCGAGCAGCAGGGAGACCCGGGAGGGTGAGGTGGCCCGGACGGCCCACATCTGGACCGCGAAGGCGAACAGCGTGCAGGCCAGCGAGAGGTAGAGCAGCAGCGCCCAGTCGGCCGCGCCGTAGGAGGCCGCCAGGGTCGCCGGGGAGGTGCCGGTGAAGGGTGCGATCACCGCGAACACAACGGTGGCGGTGGCGAGTTGGACCCAGGTCAGGGCCCCCGAGTCGGCCTCCCGGATGGACTTCAGCCGGGCCATGGTGAGCACGTGCGCAGTCCGCACCAGCGCGGCCCCGAGGACCAGCAGGTCACCAAGGCCCGGCATCCGGAAGCCCCCGCCCCCGGTCAGCAGCGCGACCCCGAGCAGCGAGAGCCCGGCCGCCGCGACGAACGGCCGGGGCAGCCGGGTGCGGGCCAGCGCGCTCTCGGCGAGCGGGGTGAAGACCATGGTGAGGCTGATGATCAGTCCGGCGTTGGTGACGGAGGTGTACACCGCGCCGTAGGTCTCCAGCAGGAAGACCGCCCCGAGCACCAGCCCGAGCGCCACCCCGCCGAACCACTCCCGGGCCCCGAAGCGGCGCAGTGCCCGCCAGGTGAACAGCGCCAACAGCGGCAGCGCCACCGCGAAGCGGAGCACCAGCATGGCCACCACGGTCTCGTCGGTGGCCACGTTCTTGACCACCAGGAAGCTGGAGCCCCAGACCACGGCGACCCCGAGCACGGGCAGGTCGCGGAGCGGACGGGCGGAGCGGACGACGGACGGACGCATACGGTCTCCTCCGGAGGAGCGGGAGCGGAGCCGTGCGACGCCGAACGGTCTGGTGGCGGGCATCGTCCCGCACCCGCTCCCGGCCGATCAACACCTTTCCACCCACCGGTCACCCGGCAACTTCACCCCGCGACCTGACACCGTGCATACCGAACGGTCGTCCGGGCAATGATGATGGCGCCATGCCAACTCCCCGTCGCTCCCCGGAGGCTCCTCAAGTGCTGCGCAAACACTGGGCCCTGCTCACCGTCGCCACCACCCTCCCGCTCGCCCTGACCACCTCGGTGGGCATCGCGGACGCCGCCCCCGCGGCCACCGCGAGCTGCACCTACACACCGGCCGTGCCCGCCGACAACTTCAAGGGCATCCCGGTCTTCGACGCCAAGAAGGCGGCCCAGCCCTACAGCGTCACCCTGAAGACCACTCAGGGCGCCATCACCTTCCAGGCGTTGACCGACAAGGCGCCGTGCACCACCTTCTCGTTCCGCTTCCTCGCCGAGCGGGACTACTTCGACAAGAGCCACTGCCACCGCCTCACCACCGAGCGGCTCTTCGTCCTCCAGTGCGGCGACCCGACCGGCACCGGCAGCGGCGGCCCCGGCTACTCCTTCCCCGACGAGAACCTCACCGGCGCCACCTACCCCGCCGGCACCGTCGCGATGGCCAACGCCGGCCCGAACACCAACGGCAGCCAGTTCTTCTTCGTCTGGAAGGACACCAAGCTCTCCCCCGCCTACACCCCCTTCGGCCACGTCACCGCCGGCCTCGACGTCCTCCAGAAGATCGCCGCCGCCGGCTCCGACTCCCAGAACAACCCCGGCGACGGCTACCCCAACCTGGTCCCCACCTTCAAGAACGTCAAAATCACCAAGCGCTGACCCCCGAGCCTCGGCAGGGCGTAGCACGCAGCGCTACGCCCTGCCGTGGCCAAACAGCGGCTCTCCATGATCTTCCGCGACCTCGACGAACAGATCGCGGCCGTCGAGACCGCCGCCCTCCGACAGGAGAAGCCTCCGGCACCCGCCGAACCCGGCGCCAACGAGCTCTGGGACGAGTTCTTCGACGCACCGGCGACTGCCAGGGGGTCAGCGAGTACGACCTGATGGACTACAAGCGCATCGGCATCATCGCCGCCGACGCCGCCACCCTGCCGGGTCAGGAGCGAGCGGCATGCAGACTCAACTGCTGTCCGGTACCGGCGGGTTGGCAGATGCCGAGCGCGGCCTTGGCCGTGCGCATCGCCTCCCGGGCCAGGGCTGCGCCGGCGCGGGCGGTGGCTGCGGTGGTTCTGGCGGGGGCGGGGGCGAGGCCCGCGCAGGAGTGGCAGATGCCCGGACGGGGCACCGGGGCGTGGCACTTGGCGCATTCGGGGCGGCGGGCGACCGGGGCCTGGGTGGGTGGCAGTTTGCGTTCGAGGCGGCTGCGGAGGACGCCGGCCGGGGAGTGGACCGTGGCGGGCAGGCCGGGGAGCAGGGCGCGGGCGAGGTCGGCGGGGGTGGCGCCGCGTTCCAGCCAGCGGGCGACCAGCGGGGCGAGCTCGACGGCTTCGCGCTCGCCGAGCCGCAGGCGTGGCTCGGGTCTGATCACCTGGATCAGCGTCGCCGCGGCCGCCCGTACCCCGTCGTCAACTTCGGCGCCGGGGAGGGGGGGTGTTTTCTCCGGGTTCTTTACGTAAGGGACGTCAGGGGGGCCGGGGTCCGACTCTGCGGCGCCCGGTCGCTGCGGGGAGTCGTAGACGTGGCTCTCGCTGCGGATGGTGCCGTCCGGCATTCGTACCCGTTCGACCCGGTAGTACCCGGCGGCGGCCAGCTCCTTGAGTGCCCGTCGGACCGCACCGCGGCCCTGCACGCCCGAGTCCGCCATCTGACGGCCGTCCTCGCGCCAGCCGTCGGGGCGGGAGAGCAGGTCGGCCAGCAGGCCGCGTGCGGTGTAGCTCAACTGCCGGTCCTGCACCAGCCGGTTGGGCAGAACGGTGAAACTGCGTCCCTGCGGGCTACGATGTACGTGCATGGGGAGTGTTGGCTCCTGGTGCCGGACCCCGGAGCGTTGGCGCGCTGCCGGGGTCAACTGTGTTCCGTTGAGGCCGGAACGTAGCACGTGCACCACCTGAAAATCGAAGCCGTCACCAACCGATCGCCATCACGCCGGAAACGATCTCCAGCGGTCGCCAACCATCAACCACCGGACACGACTTGGGCCCCGCACCGCCATCGCAGTGCAGGGCCCGTAACGTCGGGGTCAGGCGTTGGGGGCGACCTTCGCGAGGCCGTTGATGATGCGGTCCATGGCGTCGCCGCCCTGCGGGTCGGTGAGGTTGGCGAGCATCTTGAGGACGAACTTCATCAGGACCGGGTGGGTGAGGCCGCGCTGGGTGGCGAGCTGCATGACCTTGGGGTTGCCGATGAGCTTCACGAAGCCGCGGCCGAGGGTGTAGTAGCCGCCGTAGACGTCCTTGAGGATGCGCGGGTAGGCGTGGAGGGCGCGCTCGCGGCCCTCGGGGGTGATGCGGGCGTGGGCCTGGACGATGACGCCGGCGGCGATCTGGCCGGACTCCATCGCGTAGGCGATGCCCTCGCCGTTGAAGGGGTTGACCATGCCGCCGGCGTCGCCGACCAGCAGCAGGCCGCGGGTGTAGTGGGGCTGGCGGTTGAAGGCCATCGGGAGGGCGGCGCCGCGGATCGGGTCGGTCATGTTCTCGGGGGTGTAGCCCCACTCGGCGGGCATCGAGGCGCACCAGGCCTTGAGCACCTCGCGCCAGTCCAACTCCCCGAACGCGGGAGAGGAGTTGAGGATGCCGAGGCCGACGTTGGAGGTGCCGTCGCCCATGCCGAAGACCCAGCCGTAGCCGGGGAGCAGCTTCTTGTCGCCGCCCCGGGTGTCCCAGAGCTCGAGCCAGGACTCGAGGTAGTCGTCGTCGTGCCGGGGCGAGGTGAAGTAGGTGCGGTAGGCGACGCCCATCGGGCGGTCCTCGCGGCGGTGCAGGCCCATCGCCAGCGAGAGCCGGGTGGAGTTGCCGTCGGCCGCGACCACCAGCGGGGCGCGGAAGACCACGGGGCGCTTGTCGTCGCCCAACTTGGCGGTGACGCCGACGATCCGGCCACTGCGGTCGTCCAGCACCGGGCCGGTCACGTTGCACTTCTCGTACAGCCGGGCGCCGGCCTTCTGGGCCTGACGGGCCAGCAGTTCGTCGAAGTCGGCGCGCTTGCGGACCAGTCCGTAGTCCGGGTAGGCGGAGAGCTCGGGCCAGTCCAGCTCCAGCCGGACGCCGCCGCCGATGATCCGCAGGCCCTTGTTGTGCAGCCAGCCGTTGGAGGTGGAGACGTCGATGCCCATGTCCACCAACTGCTTGGTGGCGCGCGGGGTCAGGCCGTCGCCGCAGACCTTCTCGCGCGGGAACTCGGTCTTCTCCAGCAGCAGCACGTCCAGCCCGGCCTGGGCCAGGTAGTACGCGGTGGTGGCCCCGGCCGGGCCGGCGCCGACCACGATCACGTCGGCGGTGCTCTCCACCGTCTCGCTGGACTCGCTGCTCAGGTCAACTGCGGTGTCGGACACGGCTGGGCACACTCCACTACGTCAGGCCACTACGTCAGGCTGCGGGCTCGGTCGAGTCTAGTCAGCGCTTATGCCTTGAAGCCCCGGTGCAGCGCGACGATGCCGCCGGTGAGGTTGCGCCAGGCGACCCGCTGCCAGCCGGCCTGCTGGAGCTTGGTGGCCAGGGCGGGCTGGTCGGGCCAGGCGCGGATCGACTCGGCGAGGTAGACGTAGGCGTCCGGGTTGGAGCTGACGGCGGTGGCCACCGGCGGCAGCGCGCGCATCAGGTACTCGGTGTAGACGGTGCGCAGCGGCGTCCAGGTGGGAGTGGAGAACTCGCAGATCACCACCTTGCCGCCGGGCTTGGTGACCCGGTACAGCTCGCGCAGCGCGGCGTCGGTGTCCTGCACGTTGCGCAGGGCGAAGGAGATGGTGGTGGCGTCGAAGCTGTCGTCGGCGAACGGCAGCTTGGTGGCGTCACCGGCGGTCAGCGCCAGCTCGGGGTGGCGCTTCTTGCCCTCGCCCAGCATGCCGGTCGAGAAGTCGCAGGGAACGACCTCCGCCCCGGCCTCGGCGAACGGCAGCGAGGAGGTCCCCGTGCCGGCTCCCAGGTCGAGCACCCGCTGCCCCGGCCCGGCGTCCACCGCCTCGGCCACCGCGCGGCGCCAGGCCCGCGCCTGGCCGAGGGAGAGCACGTCGTTCGTACGGTCGTACTTCGCGGCGACGTCGTCGAACATCGCGGCGACTTCGTGCGGCTGCTTGTCCAGGGAGGCTCGGGTCACGACCCCATTGTTCACCACCGGGCCGCGGACCTCGGAGGAGGTCCTGCGCCAGGCCGGTGAAGGGCCTCGGGCCCGCCGTCCCGCCCGCCGTCCGGCCCGCCGTCCGACGGCCGTCTGGCGGCGGGTCAGCGCAGCGCGCGGCGGCCGGACTTGCGGCGCCGCCGGGAGCGCTTGCCGTGGCTGATCGCGGGCATCCCGGCCCCGATCGACTCGGAGGCGAAGGCGACCGTGGTGCGCGGCCGGCTGCGCCGCAGCGAGGCGGTGCCGCGGCGGTGCAGCCAGATCCGGTGCCCGCTGAAGGCGAGCAGCACCAGCGCGACCGGGACGCTGATCCGGGCCAGCCCGACCCCGGCCGGCTGCGGGTAGCGCTTGCCACAGGCGCGGACGGCGCCCGGGTCCTCGCCCGCGTACTCCAGGCAGATCCGGTCGCCGACCCGGGCGTCCTCGGGGAGCCAGAGGTCGGTGGCGGTGAGGGTGCGGCCCGCGGCCTGGTAGTTGACGGAGCTGTAGCTGCCGGTGCCCGCGGCGAGCTGGGTGACGGTGCCCTGCACCTTCACCGGGTCCGCGTTGATCCGGTCCGCCTGGTCGGCCTGGCGCCAGCCGAGCAGGCACATGCCGAGCGCGAGCACCGCGCTGAGCACGGCGGCGAGGTACCAGCCTCGGCCGAGTCGCGAGCTGCGCGGGCTGGTGACGGTCGGGGGTCGCATGGTTCCTGTCGGGGCTTGCCGGGCCGGGTTGGGGACGACCCGGTGCTCAGGATGGTAACCGCTGACGGTCCCTCCGGTCACGACGAGGGACCATCAGTTCACGTGAACGAAGCGGGGGTTAGTGCGGTTATGTCCAGTTGACGCCCCGTTGGACGGCCCCCGGCCTGACGGAGTCCCACCTGTTCCGTGGCACGCCGCTGGACGTGGCTCAGCGGCGGCGGTAGAGCAGCCGTCCGCCCAGCACGGTGACCAGGCAGACCGCCCCGCCCCGCTCCAGCTCGGCGAGCGACGGCACGTCGAAGACCGCGAAGTCGGCCGGGCCGCCGACCGTCAGCGGACGGTGCGCGGCCGCCACGAGCGGACGGTCCGTCAGCGGGTCGAGCCCGCCCCGGCCCCCGTCCCCCGGCACCGCGTGCAGCCCCGACCGGGCCACCGCCGTCCGCACGGCCGGCCGGGTGAACGGACCGGCCACCGCCGTCACCCCGTGCGCCAGCATCCGCTGGAGCCCGAGCCGGGCGCTCGGCCCGCGCCGCTCCTCGGGCACCTCCGGCAGCTCCAGCGGCTCGCCGCCCAGCTCCTCGCGCGGGTCCGGGTGGTAGGCGGTCTCCAGCAGCCACCCGCCGTACGGGTTGAGCAGACCGGGCGTCAGCAGCCCGCCCCACGCCCGCTCCCGGGCGCCTTCGTGCCCGAGGGAGCCGTACGGGCCGAGCGCCACCACCGTGCCGCCGTCGACCAGTACCGCCCCGTCGGAGACCGGCGGGGCGGTGGGGTCGGACAGCAGGAGCGCGGCCCGGTGCAGGGTGCGCATCAGGTGGTGGAGAGGATCTTCAGCTCGGGGTGCGCGGTACCGCCCTCGATCGCGGTGGAGGCGATGTGCGAGGCCACCCGCGGGTCGACCGGGTCGTTGGCCGGGTCGTCCAGCACCCGCAGGTGCTGGTAGGTGGTGGAGCGCTGCGCCGGGGTGCGGTCGGCGGTGCGGATCAGGTGGATCAGCTCGGTCAGGTTGGACCGGTGCTTCGCCCCGGCGGCCGAGACCACGTTCTCCTCCAGCATCACCGAGCCGAGGTCGTCGGCCCCGTAGTGCAGCGAGAGCTGGCCCGCCTCCTTGCCGGTGGTGAGCCAGGAGCCCTGGATGTGCGCCACGTTGTCGAGGAACAGACGGGCGATCGAGATCATCCGCAGGTACTCGAAGACGGTGGCCTGGGTCCGGCCCTTGAGGTGGTTGTTCTGCGGCTGGTAGGTGTACGGGATGAACGCCCGGAACCCGCCGGTGCGGTCCTGCACCTCGCGGATCATCCGCAGGTGCTCGATCCGCTCCGCGTTGGTCTCGCCGGTGCCCATCAGCATGGTGGAGGTGGACTCCACGCCCAGGTTGTGCGCGGCCTCCATGATCTCCAGCCAGCGCTCGCCCGACTCCTTCAGCGGGGCGATCGCCTTCCGCGGCCGCTCCGGCAGCAGCTCGGCGCCGGCCCCCGCGAAGGAGTCCAGGCCCGCCTTGTGGATCCGGGTGATGGCCTCCTCGATGGAGACCTTGGAGATCCGCGCCATGTGCTCGACCTCGGAGGCGCCGAGGGAGTGGATCACCAGCTGCGGGAAGTCCTTCTTGATCGCGGTGAACGCGGTCTCGTAGTACTCCACCCCGTAGTCCGGGTGGTGGCCGCCCTGGAACATCACCTGGGTGCCGCCGAGTTCGACGGTCTCGGCGCAGCGGCGCAGGATCTCGTCGAGGTCGCGGGACCAGCCCTTGTCGCTCTTCGGGGCCACGTAGAAGGCGCAGAACTTGCAGGCCGTCACGCAGACGTTGGTGTAGTTGATGTTCCGCTCGATGATGTACGTCGCGATGTGCTCGGTACCCGCGTAGCGGCGGCGGCGGACGGTGTCGGCGGCGGAGCCGAGCGCGTGCAGCGGGGCCGACCGGTAGAGGTCGAGCGCCTCTTCCGGGGTGATCCGGCCACCGGCCGCCGCACGGTCGAGGACGGCCTGCAGGTCAGTGGCGAGGGGGGTATCCCCGGCCGGAGGCTGGGGGCGGTTCTGCTCGGACACCTTTGCTGGCCCTTCTTTTCTCCGACGTGGGACTCGCCCAGCCTACGCCAGCAGGTTTCACGGGAGTGGTCACCCCAGGGGCGCGAGGAACTGCGCGAATCCGGAGGCGGCTCACCTGCAACTGAGGGCACGTCAGCCAGTTGCAGGTGCTGCCGTTCCCCTGCGCGCAGTTCCTCGCGCCCCAG
>NZ_JBVJLD010000009.1:158832-180184 GCF_055584905.1 Kitasatospora sp. NPDC088742
TGCGGGGCGCAGCACTAGACAGTTTGGAGGAGCCTCACCTGGACGTCAGGGGCGAAGCCGGAGTCGTGGCCGGTGCGGCGGGCGAACTCGGCGATGCCGGCCAACTGGCGTTCGCCGAGGGAGTAGTCGAGGGCCTCGGTGAAGTAGCGCTCCAGGAGCGGGGCGTCGAACTCCTCCCACCGGGCCGCCTGCTCGGCGACGAGCCCCGCCTCGGCGAGCGAGAGGTCCCGCGACTCCAGGAAGGCACGGTGCACGGCGGCCACCGTCTCGGGGTGGCTCTCCACGTACTCCCGACGCGCGGCCCAGACGGCGAAGACGAACGGCAGCCCCGTCCACTCCTTCCACATCTGGCCGAGGTCGTGCACCGCCAGGCCCTGCTGCGGTGCCTGCTCCAACGAGGCCCGCAGCGCCGGGTCCCCGATGAGCACCGCGGCGTCCGCGCCGTCGAGCATCCGCTCCAGGTCCGGCGGGCAGGAGAAGTACTCGGGCCGGACGCCCTCCCGCTCCTCCAGCAGGAGTTGGGCCAGCCGCACCGAGGTCCGCGAGGTGGAGCCGAGCGCGACCCGCTTCCCGTCCAGCTCGGACAGCGGAAGCTTGCTGACGATGACGCAGGACATCACCGGGCCGTCGCTGCCGACCGCGATGTCGGGCAGGACGACCAGCTCGTCGGCGTGCCGCAGGTACTCCACGCAGGTGATCGGGCCGATGTCGAGAGCTCCGTTCACCAACTGGTCGCTCAGCTTCTCGGGGGTGTCCTTGCTCAGGTCCAGGTCGAGCAGGTTGCCGGTTCTGGCCAGGCCCCAGTAGAGGGGAAGGCAGTTGAGGAACTGGATATGTCCCACTCGGGGCCTTACCGCGACGGTCACGTTGATCCTTCCGAACTGCCCGTTTGACGCACTGTTCGCAGGGTATGCCTGCCCGCCTCCGCACCGGTCACCGGGCACCCGCGACACACACGCGACACACACCTGACGTGGCGTTGGTCACCCCTGGTCGGGGCCGCCTCTGCGTGCTACGGTTCCACTCAGTTGCAGTTTGATTCCCCTTGCAGTACTTGAAGCCTGCGGAGCATGTAACCGCGGGCTTTTTGTAGTTTTTCAGCTTTATCGAAAAACTCCGGACCCACTCCGGAGGCGGGGCGATCAGCGCAGCGGACCGGTTGCCACACGGTGTGGTCTCCGAAACGTCCCTCGCAAGGAGAACGGCATGGCTCAGGGAACCGTCAAGTGGTTCAACGCTGAGAAGGGCTTCGGCTTCATCGCCCAGGATGGCGGCGGCCCCGACGTCTTCGTCCACTACTCCGCCATCAACGCGAACGGTTTCCGCTCGCTGGAGGAGAACCAGGCGGTCTCGTTCGACGTCACCCAGGGCCCGAAGGGCCCGCAGGCGGAGAACGTCACCGCTATCTGATTCATCCTCTCGATGATCTGATCGCTCTGGACCCCTGCTGGGTCCGGCAACGGTCCGACGGACCGTCAGCAAGAGCATGACGAGCAGTACCAAGGGGGCCCATCCCGCGTCTTCGGACCCGGCCGGGCCCCCTGCCTTTTGCCCTGACGGACCTGGCGGACCTGGTGGACCCGGCTGCCCTGGCGGCCCGTCAGGAACGGGCGAACGGCGCCCCAGCGGCCAGGGCGCGCAGCGCCAGGGCCGCCGACTCCCCCAGGAAGCTGACCCCGAGGGCGAGTTCGGTCGGACGGGCCTCCTCGGGCAGACCGAACCGGGTGGCCAGCAGGCCGTAGCCTGCCGCGGCGGCCGCCGAGAGCAGCAGCACCGCGAAGGTCCGGACGGTGTACTGCTGGTGGAGCACGCCGCCCCTGACGGAGAGCCGGACGGTGGTGCCGCGCAGGGCGCCGGTGGCGAGACCGAGCAGCAGGCCCGGGACGGCCAGGGCGTAGTCACCACCCGTCAGACCCTCGGCCCGGAGCAGTGCACTGACCCCGAGGGCGGTCAGGATCACCGGAGCCGCCACCAGCCCCCGCAGGTCGAGCGGTTCGCCGCGCACCCGCCGCACGGCCACGACCACCACCCCGGCGAGCACCAACGCCGCCACCAGCCAACCGTTCACGTCACTCCCCCGTCGTTTCGTAGCACGGCCGTGCCACGAAGAGGGAATGTAGCCCACCCGTGCTATAACGACAACATGCCCAAGATCGTGGATCCGGACGAACGCCGCGCCGCCGTCGCCGCGGCCGTCCTACGGGTCGCCGCCCGGGACGGCCTGGCCGCCGCCTCGCTGCGCAACGTCGCCGAGGAGGCCGGGCTGGCGATCGGCTCCGTCCGGCACTACTTCGCCGACCACGACGAGCTGATCCTGTTCACCATGCGGGAGTTGGTCGGCCGGATCGACACCCGGGTGACCGCCGCCGTCCGCCGGCTGCTGGCCCAGGCGGACGGGAACCACCGGCTGCGCGCCGAGGCCCTGCTGGAGGAGTTCCTCCCGCTGGACGCCACCCGCCGCGAGGAGGCCGAACTCTGGCTCGCCTTCACGGTCGCCAGCCACACCCGGCCGCACCTGCGGCCCTACGCCCGCCAACTCCAGGACTCCCTGCGCACCGTCCTGGCCAAGCTCCTCCGAGGCGCCGTCACCTCAGGCACCCTCCCCGCCACCCTGGACGTCGAGTTGGAGGCCCACCGCCTCTCCGCCCTCCTCGACGGCCTCACCTTCCAAGCCGTCGTGGAGCCCGACCGCGTCACCCCCGCCCTGATGCGGCGCATCCTGCGCGCCCATCTGCACTCCGTCTGAACGGGCGACGGCCCGCCTCCCCGGGTGGGGAGACGGGCCGTCAGAAGAAGGAGCGTCAGGCCGCGACGGCGACCTTCTCACCGCGGGGGGCGTCCTCGGCGAGGAGGTCGCCGGTGGGGTTGTTGTAGGCGGTCAGGTCGAGGGTCTTCTCGCGGGCCGAGACCAGGATCGGGACGACCGACTGACCGGCCACGTTGGTGGCGGTGCGGATCATGTCGAGGATCGGGTCGATGGCGAGCAGCAGGCCGACGCCCTCCAGCGGGAGGCCCAGGGTGGAGAGGGTGAGGGTGAGCATCACGATCGCGCCGGTGAGGCCGGCGGTGGCGGCGGAGCCGATCACCGAGACGAAGGCGATCAGCAGGTAGTCACCGATGCCGAGGTGGATCCCGTAGACCTGGGCGACGAAGATCGCGGCCAGCGAGGGGTAGATCGAGGCGCAGCCGTCCATCTTGGTGGTGGCGCCGAACGGGACCGCGAAGGAGGCGTACTCGCTCGGGACGCCGAGCCGCTCGGTGACCCGACGGGTGACCGGCAGGGTGCCGACGGAGGAGCGGGAGACGAAGGCCAGCTGGATCGCGGGCCAGGCGCCCCGGAAGAAGTTGACCGGGTTGAGGCCGGCGGCGAAGCGCAGCAGCAGCGAGTAGACGCCGAACAGCACGATCGCGCAGCCGACGTAGATGTCGATGGTCAGCGTGGCGAACGGGCCGAGCAGGTCCCAGCCGTACTTGGCGACGGACTTGCCGATCAGGCCGAGGGTGCCGAGCGGGGCGAGCCGGATGACCCACCAGAGCGCGGTCTGGGTGAGGTCGAGGACCGACTCGCTGAGCTTGCGGACCGGCTCGGCCTTCTCACCGATCTTCAGGATGGCGGCTCCGACCACCACACCGAGGAAGACGATCTGGAGGACGTTCACCTCCAGGAAGGCGTCGGCGATGTTGGTCGGGACGATGCCGGTCAGGAAGTCGACCCAAGTACCCGCGTCCTTGGGGGCCTTGAGGCCCTCGGTGGAGAGCGAGGCGCCCCTGCCCGGGTCGGTGAGCAGGCCGAGGCCGAGGCCGACGCCGACCGCGATCAGCGAGGTGATCAGGAACCAGAGCAGGGTGCGACCGGCCAGCCGGGCCGCGTTGGTGACGTTGCGCAGGTTGGCGACCGACACCACGATCGCGGTGAAGACCAGCGGCGGGACGGCCAGCTTGAGCAGCTGGACGAAGGTCTTGCCGATGGTGTCCAGGGTGGTGGTCAGCCAGGAGACGTCCTGGACCCGGGCGACGTAGCCCAGGAGGAGGCCGAGGACCAGGCCGCCGACGATCTGCACCCAGAACGGGGTCTGACGGACCTTCTGCAGGAAGGAGGGCGCGGGGGCTGCTGTGGACATGGCGATGCGGCTCCGGGGGGAGTGGGGTGAGGAGAGTGACCTGGGGGCGGGCGACACGGCTGTACGGAGCGGGGAGGAGCTCAGGCGCGACGTGCCGCCGGGATACAGCTGACGCAGCGACAGCCGTTGTCCACAGCGGTGGCCAGGCACGCGGAGCGCACGAGCGGGGAGCTCGCGTCACGCATCCGGAAGGCGCCTGGGGTGGTCATGGTCAGTACAGTAGCAACAAACCTTTGAGATGTTCAAAGTACTACTTTCAAATGTGACCACGAACCACCCAGAGCTGGTCAGGTCCGTTCCGCTACTTCCTCAGGTACGCCTGGGTCATGGCCTTGGCCACCGGCCCGGCCAGCCCGCCGCCGGTGATCTCGTCCCGGTCCTCGGAACCGTTGAGCACCACGGCCGCCGTGGCGATCTTCCCGCCCTTCCCGTCCTCCGCGTAGGAGGTGAACCAGGCGTACGGGATACCGGAGTTGTCCACCCCGTGCTGGGCGGTGCCGGTCTTGCCGCCCACGGTGAGGCCGGGGATGCGGGCCGCCTTGCCGGTGCCCTGCTCGACCACCGTGACCATCGCGGAGCGCAGCTGCCCGGCGGTCCGCGCGCTCATCGCCTGCGCCTGCCGCTCGGGGTCGAACTGCTGGACGGTACGGCCGGAGTGGTCGGTCAGCCGGTCCACCTCGAAGGGCTTCATCAGCACCCCGTCGTTGGCGATCGCCGCCGAGACCATGGCCATCTGGAGCGGGGTGGCCGTCACCGAGAACTGCCCGATGCCGGTGAGCGCCACCTGCGAGGACTCCATCCCGGACGGGTAGACACTGGTGGCGGCCCGCACCGGGACGTCCTGCTTGGTCAGGTTGAAGCCGAACTTCTGTGCCTGGTCGGTGAGTTTGGCCTCGCCCAGGTCGGCGGCGGCCTTGGCGAAGACGTTGTTGCAGGAGTACTGCAGGGCCGTCCGCAGGGTGGCGTTCAGACACGGCGCGGAGGCGTTCTCGTTGGTGAGCACGGTGCGGGTGTTCGGCAGGGTGTACGGGTTGGGGCTGTCGGTCGGGGCGTCCACGTCCTTGTAGAGGCCGTTCTCCAGCGCGGCCGCGGCCACCACCAGCTTGAAGGTGGAGCCGGGGGCCAGCGTGGTGCGCAGTGCGCCGTTGACCATCGCCTTGCCCTGGTCGGCGCCGAGCCGCTGCCACTCCTGCCCGGCCGCCGTGTCCCGGCCGGTGATCCCTGACGGGTCGTAGGACGGGGTGGAGACCAGCGCCAGGATGTGGCCGGTGGCCGGGTCGATCGCCACCGCCGCGCCCTGCCGGCCGCCGAGCGCGTCCCAGGCGGCCTTCTGCACGGCCGGATCGATGGTGGTGACCACGTCGCCGCCGGCCGGGCGGGTACGGGTGAGCCGGTCGGTGACCCGGTCGACCGGGCCGGCCAGCCGGGGGTCGGAGCCGTCGAGCAGATCGGCGTAGAGGTTCTCCAGCTGGTTGCTGCCGTAGGCCTGGGAGGTGTAGCCGGTGACGGGGGCGTAGAGCGGGCCGTCGGCGTAGCTGCGCTTGTAGGCCAGCGACCCGTCGGTGGCGGTCGAACCGGTGACGGGCTCCCCGCCCACCAGGATGTTGCCGAGCGGCTGGGAGTAGCGGTCGATCGCGACGCGGGCGTTGGCCGGACTGCTGGCGTACTCGTCGGCCTTGGCCACCGCGAGCCAGGTGGCGCGGCCCATCAGGGCCAGCACCAGCAGCAGGCAGAACAGCGAGGCCCGCCGCAGCGGGGTGGCCATGGCATCTCGGGTCGTTCGCGTCTTCATCCGTTCCAGTCCCGCCTCCGGACACGGCTTCCCGTCCGTGCGGCGGCTGGTCACGGCCGGTGTCCCTGGCGGCCTGGTGCGTCATCAGCTGTCGGACTAATCGACGACGAACGATCGGCTCCGGTTCCCGGCGGCGGACCGGAGCGAGATTGACCCCGGTCTGGTTATACGTATAACTTAAGGGCTTGCCACCCCCTGCTCACGCCTGCCCCGGGAGACCGAATCCGATGGGCTATCTCGCCCTGCTCCGCGCCCCCCACGTCACCCGCCTGCTGCTCGGCACCCTGCTCGGCCGCCTCCCGGCCGGCATGACCGCCCTGGTGATCGCCCTCGCCCTGCGCGAGGCCGGCACCCCGTACAGCCGGATCGGGCTGGCCACCGCCGCGTACGCGATCGCCGCCGCGATCGGCGGGCCGGTGCTCGGGCGGATCGTGGACCGGACCGGCCAGCCCCGGGTGCTGCTGGCCTCCGCCGTGGTGGCCGGCGGCGGCTACGCGCTGCTCGCACTGGCACCCGGCTCGGCCTGGGCCGCGCCGCTCGGAGCCGCGGTAGCCGGGCTGGCGATGCCGCCGCTGGAGCCCTGCCTGCGCTCGCTCTGGCCCGAGGTGGTGACCGAGGAACAGCTCGACACCGCCTACGCCTTCGACTCGGCCACCCAGCAACTGCTGTACGTGGCAGGCCCGTTGGCGGTAGCCGGGATCGCCGCCGGGGCCTCCCCCACGGTCGCGCTGTGGACCGCCGCCGGGCTCGGCCTGGCCGGCGCCCTGGTGGTCGCCACCGCTGCCCCCTCCCGCGCCTGGCGCGCCCCGGCCCGGCACGCCTCCTCCGGCCTGCTCGGCCCGCTGCGCTCGCCCGGCCTGGTCCTGCTGCTGCTCGGCCTGGCCGGCGCCGGCTGGGCGGTCGGCGCGCAGAACGTGCTCTTCATCGCCTACGCCGAGCAGCACCCCGACGCACTCCCCGGCGGCGCCGGAACCCTGCTGGCCCTGGCCGCCCTCGGCGGGCTGCTCGGAGCGCTCGGCTACGGCGCGGTGAAGTGGCGCAGCTCCACCGCCACCCGCACCTGGGTGCTCGCCCTCGCGATGGCCGCCTCCTACCTGCCGCTGCTGCTGCTCCCCTCCCCCGGGCCGATGGCCGCGCTCGCGCTGCTCTCCGGGATCGGGCTGGCGCCGCTGCTGGCCGCCGCCTTCGTGCTGATCGCCGAGCTGGCGCCGACCGGCACCGTGACCGAGGCCTTCGCCTGGCTGATCACCCTGTTCGCCACCGGCAACGCGGCCGGCTACGCCGTCTCCGGCGCCCTGGCCGAATCCGCCCTCCCCGGCGTCGCCCTCTGCGCGGCCGGCGGCATCACCCTCGGCGGCCTCCTGCTGCTCGCCGCCCGCCGGCTGTTCCACCCGATGCCGGCGCCCGCACTGGTCGCGGCAGCGTAATCCGGGGGACGTGGCCACACCTCTGGGGCGCGAGGCTCTGCTGAGCCCCGCGCCCCTGTCGGACCCTCAGATGCCTCAGCCGTGGCGGCCCCGGCGGCGGGCCGTGGTGACCATCAGGCCGAGCATCACCAGGACGGTGGCCAGCGCGACCAGCGGGCCGGCCGAGGAGGAGCCGGTATCCGGGAGGGGCTTCGGGTGGGGGGCCGGTGTCGGCGGCACCGTCGGGCTCACGGTCGGGCTCACGGTCGGGGTGACCGTCGGCTCCGGGGTCGGGGTCGGTGACGGGTCCGGGCTGGGGCTCGGCGGCGGGGTGGGCTCGGGCGGCAGGACCAGGCCCAGGTCGATGTTCAACTGGGCGGTGCCGCCGGTGAGTTGAACCACCTCAGTGAGACCGGTGACCGGATCGGCGTCCGAGTCCTCCGGGGAGGCGGCGGTCCGCCGGACGGCGTCCCGGATGGTGACGCTGCTGCCGGCCGGGATGGTCGCCAGGTCGAAGCGCACCTGGTAGGAGCCGTTCGGCAGCTTGGCGAAGAGGTACTTGCCGTCCGCGCCGCTGGTGGAGGTGACCGGCTTGCCGGTCTTGTCGCGGACCTCACGGCCGCGGCCGTCCAGCAGGTACGCGGTGACCCCGGCGACTCCCGGCTCGCCCGCGTCCTGGAGGCCGTTCTTGTTGAGGTCGTTCCAGACGAAGTCACCGAGCGAGTTGTCCGGCACCGTCGGCCAGTGCACGCCGACGCCCACCTTGGCGGGCTCGGCGGGCAGCAGCGGCTGGCCGGTGTTGTCGGTTGCGGTGTAGGCGAAGCTGTTCCAGGCGAAGGCGTTCTCGTCCGCGTCGTAGGAGGCGACCATCGGCCAGGTGAGCATGAACAGACCGCCGGGCGCCAGCGTCCCGGGACGGCTGACGCGGAACCAGGTGGCCGCTCCCGGGCCGGGGAAGGTGGCGCTCCAGGCCGCGTTCGGGTTGCAGGCGGCGACCGGGGTGCTCGGCAGCGAGGCCGGGCGGCAGGGCTCGGGGTCGGTGGTGTACTCGATCACCACGGTCGGGTCGCTGCTGGTGATCGGCTCGGTCAGCGAGGGGGTCCAGGAGCTGCCGCGCTCGGTCTCCGGCCGCAGCACGTAGCCGTCGCCCGGGGTGGGCAGGCGGTCGTAGGCGGTGAAGTCGGTGACCGGGTCGGCGGAGTCGTTGCGGACCGTCATCCGGTAGGAGATGGCGCCGCCCGGGGAGGTGGTGCCGGAGGAGCCGTAGTTGGTGTCCTGATCCCCCTTCACCTCCTTGAAGGCGCGCAGCACGGCGGGCACCTGGATCTCCACCTGGGAGGAGGCCGGGCAGAGGATCTCGGTGGTGTCGCCGTTCTGGTTGAGGTCGTCGACGTCCGGGACCCCGGTGTTGGTCCCGTTGTAGTAGCAGGCGACCGGCACGGTGGGCTGATCGGCCGTCACATAGATGTCATTGGTCAGGGTGCCGGGCTGGGCGCTGCCCGCGATCATCGCGTCGAACAGCACCCGGTAGGCCTTGTCGTCGTGCAGGTAGGTCATGTCGGGCGCGCCGGCCGGCCAGGTCATCCGGAGCAGCTGGCGGCCGTCCTTGCCGGGCAGCACCTTCACCTCGGACGGTCCCTTGGCGCCGGACCACGAAGGGTCGGGCCGGACCGAGCCGTCCACGTAGACCACGCCCGGCGGCAGCAGGTCGAAGAGCACCAGCGGCCGGTCCAGGTCGTGCCCGGTCCGGTTGTACGGGATCACCTGGAAGGTGGTGGTGGCGCCGGGGGCGACCACCGCGCCGGAGACGGTGGTCTTGGCCGCGCCGAGGTTGGTGGCGTCGGTGACGGTGAGGTTGGCGCAGGCGTTGGCCCGCGCGGTGTCGGTGCCGTCGGTGGCGACCACGTCCACGCAGTTGGTCAGCGGCTTGGGCGCCACCCGGCCGTCGTGGCCGCGGTAGAGCACCTGGCCGGTGACCTGGACCGAGTTGCCCGGGCTCCAGCCGGTCGGGATCGGCCCGGTCCAGCGGAACCGCAGGCCGTCCAGCCAGCGTCCGGCCGGGATGCCGAGCACGTCGTTGGCCGGGTCCCCGGCGCCGTCCCTGACCATGATCCGGCGGGCCGCCGACCCATTGAAGGGGGTGCCCGGGGTGAAGGCGAGCCAGCTCGCGTCCCCGTTCAACCGGTACTCCAGGGTCATCCCGATCGTGGTCGGGGCCCACGGCGAGAACTGGAAGCTCTGCGGGTAGATCCAGTTGTAGAGCCCGTCGGTGGTGCCGGCGCCCGGGTCGGTCAGCACCAGGCTGGTGGCCGGGCCCGCCAGGTTGGTGGCGAACAGGCTGAAGCTGGCCAGGTCGCCGGAGACGATCTTGTCCACCCAGGTCTTGGAGGTGCTGACCTGCACGCCGGTGCTGGGGTCCTGGAAGACCGGGGAGGTGGCGGTCGCCTCGGAGAGGTCCCGCTCCGGGTCGGGGCCCAGCGGGTCGCCCTGGAGGGTCACCTTGTTGTCGGCGGTGGTGCCGCTAGGGAAGGCCGGGTCGGGGAAGTTCACCACCAGCGCCCCGGGGTTGAGGCAGCCCGCCTGCCCGTTCCCGGAGCGGAACGCGCCGATGTCGAACTCCCAGGTGTTGTCCGTCCCCGGCACCTTGGTCCAGCCCGGGGAGCGCGAGGTGTCCACCACCGCGCCGGGCGGCAGCACGTCCACCAGCTTGGAGGTGTCCAGGTCGACGTTGGGCACCTTGTCGGTGGAGCAGGCGCTGAACTGGTAGGTGACGGACCGTCCGTCCTGGCTGGCGGTCTGGACGCCCTTGGTCACCTTGTACTGCGGCTGCACCACGGCGGTGGTGGTCGCGGTGTCGGTGATCGGGGTCTCGCCGTCGGCGGTCAGCGTGGCGCTGTTCACGGCCTGGGTCCCGTTGGCGGTGGTGAAGTTGGGGTACTTCACCACCACGGTGGCGGTGGCCGTGGTCCCGGGGGTGAGGTCCTTCAGCTTGATGGTCATGGTCTGGCCCTTGGACCCGGCGGCCGGGACGGTGGAGCCGTCCACGTCCACCGTGGAGGCGTCCGGGGTCCAGCCGACGAACTCCACCTCGGGCGGCAGCTGGTCGGTGATCACCGGATTGGTGCAGTCCGAGACCGAACAGGTGTAGCGCAGGGTGTAGGTGACGTTCTGCCCCGGAGCGGGGTTGGCCGGGCTGACGTCCTTGGTGAAGGTGACCGCCGCCTGCGCGGGAGGTGCCACCACCATGCCGTTCAGCAGTGTGCCGGCCACCAGGCCGAGAGCGGTGAGCAACCTGAGGGGGTGGCCCCGGGGAATCTTGAGCATGGGGCCAGTGCAACCCCTGAGCGGCCGTCAGCCCTGGTGCCACGAGCGGGTTTCACCCGGCGGGACCAACAGATCGTCAGATGAGCGGCCGGGTGGAGCTGCGCTCGACCAGCCGGGTGGCCAGCGGCGGTACGGGCACGGCCGGCTCGCCCCGGAGCAGCGCGGCCAGCGCGGCCACCCCGGCCCGGCCCAGCTCCTCGCCGGGCAGGTCCACGGTGGTCAGCGGCGGGGCCAGCAGGTCGGCGACCGGGATGTTGTCCATGCCGACCACCGAGACGTCGTCCGGGATCCGCAGGCCCAGCTCGGCCGCCGCCTGGTAGACCCCGGAGGCCACCACGTCGTCGTCGCAGATCACCGCCCGCGGCCGGTCCGGCCGGGCGAGCAGCTCGCGCGCGACCTCCCGGGCGGCCCGCTGACCGTCGTTCAGGGTGACGCCCAGCTCGACCACTTCGAGGCCCCGGGCGGCCTGCTCGAAGGCGGCCTGCCGGACCCGGAAGGTGTACGCGGAGTGGGTCGAGCGCAGGTGGCCGATCCGGCGGTGGCCGAGCCCGGCCAGGTGCTCCACGGCCGCCCGCATGCCGCCCGCCACGTCCAGCTCGACGGTGGGCCGGGTGCGGCCGGTCTCCGGATCGGCCAGCGCCGGGTCGGCGTCCAGGAAGACGGCGGGGGTGTTGGCGGGCAGCGCGCCGAGCTGGCTGTCGTCCGGGGAGCAGACCAGCAGGCCGTCGAAGCGGCTGGTGGTGGCGGCCTCGGCCAGCGTCGCGCTCCCCCAGCCCGAGCTGACCACCACGGCCAGCCCGTGCCGGCCCGCCTCCTCGTGCACCCCGACCAGCACCCGGCCGAAGAACGGGCCGAGCATGTTCGGCACCGCGAGCAGGATCATCCCGCTACGGCCGAGCCGGAGCTGACGGCCCGCCGCCTGCGGCCGGTACCCCAGCTCCCGGGCCGCCTCGCGGACCCGCTCCCTGGTCGCCGGGGAGACCCGCTGGCCCGCCTCCGAACCGGAGAACACCAGGGAGACGGTGGCCTGCGACACCCCGGCCAGCCGGGCCACGTCCCGCCCGGTCGGACGGCGTGGCACCGCGGCGGGCTCGGGCATGGGTTCGGGCGTGCTCATCGGGCGGGCGGGAGCGGTCAGTTGGCGGCGGTGGTGCGGGCCGCCTCGGCGGCCCGGGCCGCGTCGTCGGCCGCGTCCTCCTCGGCGGCGACGGCGGCCGAGCGGGACCGGCGGGTGGCGACCTTGTCGGCCAGCTGCGCCGACATCGCGTCCCGCTGCTTGCTGAGCAGGACGTAGCTGAGCGGAGCCGAGACCACGCCGGCGATCAGCACCAGGAAGACCACGCCGGTGTTCCCGGTCACCGGGATGATCCCGTAGCGGCCGAGCAGCAGGGAGATCAGCAGGCAGGACAGGAAGATGCTGACCCGCATCGAGGTGTAGCGGAGCGTGGCGTGCTTCTGGCTGCTCACGGTGGTGTCCTTCACGGCGGGGGTACGGCTGGCACGGCAGTCCAGTGAAACACGACCTGACGTCCCGGAGCCGCCAGGGTCCCGAGGTGACCTCCGGTCAGCCGAGCGGGAGCCACATCGTCACGTCGTCCCGGTCGTCGCCGGGCCCGACCCGGATCGCCCCGGGCACCCGGCCGACCTCGGTGTAGCCGCAGCTGCCGTAGAACCTCTCCAGTCCGTGCCCGCCGCGCAGGGTCAGCCGAAGGCCCGTCAGACCCCAGCCGGTGGCCACCCGGGCCGCCTCGCCGAGCAGCTCGGCACCGTAGCCGCGCCCCTGGAAGTCCGGGTGCACCATGACCCGCTTGAGCATCCGCCAGTGCTCCATGAGATCGAAGCGCATCGACTCGAAGAACAGCAGGGCGGCCAGCCGGCCCTCCGGCTCGCGGCCGATCAGCAGCACGTCCGGCTGGCCCGGGCCGGTGCCGCCGAACTGCTTCTCCGCGGTCGCCCAGACCTGGTTCTCCGTCACCGGCGGCACGAAGCCGACCGCGCCGCCCGCGTTGGTGACGTCCGCCCAGAGCGTGATGATCTCGGCGCGCAGCTCGGGCGTCAGCTCGGGGGCCAGGGTGAAGGAGAGCGTCATGATCCCCGAGCCTAGAGCCTGTCCGGCAGGCTCTATTCGGCGGTGACCGGCTCCTTCGGGGTGACCTGCGGCAGCGCCTCGTGGTGCTCGTGGCCGGGGGCGGGGTCGGGGGTGGGGCGGGAGATGCCCGGGCCGAGGGCCAGGCAGAGCACCACGGCCACCGCGCAGAGTCCGCCCGCGGCGTACCAGGCCAGGTCGTAGTCGCCGAAGCTGTCGCGGGCCAGACCGGCCAGCCCGGCGACCACGGCCGCACCGATCTGGTGGCAGGCCAGCACCCAGCCGAACACCACCGGGGCGTCCGCGCCGAACTCGCGGCGGCAGAGCGCGATGGTCGGCGGCACGGTGGCCACCCAGTCCAGGCCGTAGAAGATGATGAAGGCCAGGATCGGCGGCTGGAGCGAACCGGCGAACAGCTGCGGCAGGAAGAGCAGCGAGACGCCGCGCAGACCGTAGTAACTGACCAGCAGCACCCGGGAGTCGAAGCGGTCGGTGAACCAGCCGCTGGCCACCGTCCCGACCACGTCGAAGACGCCGACCAGGGCGAGCAGGCTCGCCGCGGTGGTGACCGGCATGCCGTGGTCGTGCGCGGCCGGGATGAAGTGGGTGCCGACCAGCCCGGCGGTGGTCGCCCCGCAGATCGCGAACGAGCTCGCCAGCAGCCAGAACGCCCGGTCGGTGACGGCGTGCCGGAGCACCCGCAGGCTGCGCAGGATCGCGCTGCCCTCCACCTTCTGCACCTCGGGCTCCTCGGTCGCGCCGTACGGCAGCAGACCGAGGTCGGACGGGCGTTCGCGCATCAGCAGCAGCACCGGGACGGCCACCACGGTCGCGCTGATCGAGACCACCACGACGGCCGTCCGCCAGCCCTGGCTCTGCACCATCCAGGCCAGCAGCGGCATGAAGACCAGGTTGCCCGCGGCCCCGGCGGCCGTCAGCACGCCGGTGACCAGGCCCTGCCGGGCGGCGAACCAGCGGCCGGTGACGGTGGTGGCGAAGGCCCCCGCCATCGAACCGGAGCCGAGGCCGACCATCACGCCCCAGCAGAGGATCAGCTGCCAGCTCTGGGTCATCATGATGGTGAGTCCGGCCCCGACCGAGATCGTCAGCAGGGCGCAGACCACCACCAGGCGGACGCCGAAGCGGTCCATCAGGGCCGCGGCGAACGGGGCCGTCAGGCCGAAGAGGGTCAGGTTGACCGAGACGGCCCCGGCCACGGTGGCGTGGGACCAGCCGAACTCCGCGTGCAGCGCGTCCATCATCAGACCCGGCGTGGACCGGAACCCGGCCGAACCGACCAGCACCACGAGGGCGACCGCGGCCACCACCCAGGCGTAGTGGAGGCGTGGGGCGCGGGTGCGTTCACCGGTTCTGGTCACGGCCGACAGCGTAGGGACCGCCCGCCGCGACGTACACGGGACATCCGTTCAACGTGCAGTCCACAGCCGGTTTCCCCGCGCTCCCGTTCAACCGATCCGCCGCAGCCTCCGGACCGGCCCGGCGAGCAGGAGCGCAGCCACCGTCAGGAGGGCGACGAAGATGCCGAGTTCGAGGGTGCGGGTGGTGCCGAAGGCGGTGGTGGCGGGGCCGGCGAGGGCGCTGCCGACCGGGAACATGCAGACGGAGCCGGCCACCTCGTAGGCGTGGATGCGGTTGAGGACCTCGCCGGGGACCTGGGTCTGGACGCTGGTGGCCCACATGACGCTCCAGAAGGTGAGGCCGACGCCGACCACGAACTGGGCGGCCCCGAGCAGCCAGACCGGCCAGCCGGCCACCAGGCCGATCGGGTAGAGCGGGAACACCACCATGGCCACCGCTCCTGCGGCGAGCGGCCGTTCGGGCTTGTAGCGGATGGCGAGCAGCCCACCGGCCACGGTGCCCGCACCGAGCGCGCAGTTGAGCACTCCGAACACGGTGGAGCCGTACTGCGGCACCACCAGGCCGGCCGAGATCGGCTGCAGCGGCCCCCAGGAGAAGACCGTGAAGGCCATCCAGATCAGGATCACGCCCCAGAGCCAGCTGCGGGAGCGGAACTCGTGCCAGCCGACCACCAGGTTCCGCCAGAGGCTGTCCCCCGGCGGCGGGGCCGGGACGGGGCCGAGCCGGAGGGCGAGGAGGCACAGCGCGCTGATGCCGAAGGTGACGGCGGCGATCACCATCACCCAGCCGGTGGCGGCTGCGCCGACCAGGACGCCGGCCAGGGCCGGGCCGATCAGGGTGGTGAGGGCCTCGGCGGTGCGGAGCACGCCGTTGGCGCCCTGGACGTCGCGGGCGACCAGCGGGACGGTGGAGGCGGCGCCGGGCTGGAACATCGCGGCGGCGGTGCCGGCCAGCGCGAGCAGCACGTAGAGGTGCCAGAGCTGGTCGATGCCGCGGAAGAAGAGGACGGCGAGCAGCGCCCGGGTGGTGAGGTTGGTGAGGTCGGCGGCGATCATCATCCGCCGCGCGGTGAAGCGGTCGGCCAGCACGCCGCCGAAGAGCACGAAGCCGGCGAACGGGGCGAACAGGAAGGCCAGCGCGAAGCCGACGGTGCCGAGGCCGTGGCCCGCGCCGATCAGTCCGGCGGAGACCGCGACGGGGAGCATCGCGTCGCCGAGCAGGCCGGAGCTGCGGGCGGTGAAGTAGTAGCGGAAGTTCCTGGACCAGATGGCGGGTTGGTCATCGGCCGGGGCGGCGACGGTGGGGGCCTGGGTATCGGGGAGCGTCACCCCAGCAGTTTTGGTCCAGACCACTTGGACGCGCCAGCGATTTAGGGTCACGATCCCGCAGCTTCGGCGGTCAGGCGGCGGCCGCTGTTCCGCCGCCGCCCGACCGTGGGCGCGGGCCCTGATTCCCGCGCTCCGAGTGCTCCGTGCTCGCCGAGGAAGGGCCGACCGGGCGCTCGGCAGCTGCTGATCCCCCATGCTGACCGCACCCGGTGATCCCTCGGCGTCCCCTCACGACGGAGAACTGCACCCAAGAGTGATCAGTCGGATACGTCACGTCAATGGGTTGTCGGAAATTCGGAATGGTTGCGGCGCATTTACCGGGCGCGGGGGGCGCACACCCTGATGGCTAGGCGATCAGTGCGCCCCCGGAGCCGCCCGCGCCCTCCAGGGCCGGGAGGCTCGCGGAGCACCCCGCGATCTCGCACCAGACCCGCTTGCCGGAGCCGTCCGGGTACCAGCCCCAGCTCTCGCAGAGCAGCTCGACCAGCTCCAGCCCGCGCCCGTTGGTGGCGTCGCCGGAGGCGTGCCGGGGCACCGGGGCACTGGTGCTGCCGTCCGCCACCTCGACCCGGACCCGGCTCGGCACTGACGCACCGTCACCCTCGGCCAGCGGCACGGAGAGCCGGAGCACCGCCGGCGAGCCGGTGTGCACCACGGCGTTGGTCACCAGCTCCGAGACCACCAGGACCAGCGTCTCGGCCAACGGGGCGTCCGGGTCCAACCCGTGCCCCTGGAACCGCGACCGAACCCACCGACGGGCCCGCCCGACCTCGGCCGGGTCGGCCCGCACCGCCAGCTGGACCTGAAGTACCTGCACCGCTCACCACCCGCACTCGCAGTTCGAGGCCCGGTCGGACCGGCCGCGGCCCCGTCACGAATACGCCTCAGAATGGTCCGGCCGGACATTCGCAGCAAGCGCTTCGGGCATATTCCAGCGTCAGAAGGACAGTGCAGTGCATACTGTCCCGCTCACCCTGGCGACCGTCGCACGGACCGTCGTCCGGCCACCCGTACCCACCTGCTCGTCGAGGGTGCCCCGGGCATGACGAAAGGTACCGCGCGGCGGCTCGGATCTGACGACCGCCACGAGCGAACCACCCTTCCTACATGTGTCCACCACCACTCGAACATCGAATGGCGGTACGGTCCGCCCCCACTGACGAATCGAAACCTCTTCGTACGATTCCCCCCACCGGCGCACCCCCGCGGGCTACCGTGACCAGGTGGACAGCCCCGCACCTCCGCCGAGTTGGGACGAACAGATCCACCGGCGGCTGGCCCGCGGCGAGGAGACCGCGCTGGCCGAGCTCTACGACCGGACCGCCCCGCTGGTGCACGGCCTGGCCGGCCGCATCCTGGCCGACGAGGACGCCGCCGTGCAGCTCACCCGCGAGGTCTTCGCCCAGCTCTGGGAGCACCCCGACTCCTTCGACCCGCGCCGGGGTTCGCTCCGCGCCTGGCTCGGGGCGCTCACCCGACGACGGGCCCTCGACCGGCTCCGCTTGGAGCACGGCCCCGACGGACCGCCGCCCCGCGCCCGCACCTCCGACCTGGTCGACTCGCTCCCCGACCACCTCCGCGAGACCGTCGCCCTCGCCTGGCTGGAGGGCCACGACTACCACGAGACCGCCCACCGCCTCGGCCTCTCCGAACAGACCGTCAAGGACCGGCTCCGCCTCGCCTTGTCGCTGGTTTCGGACGAACGTGGTGATGCCTCCGGGGGCGCGAATCGGGAGGCGGCTCACCTGCAACTGAATCACCGTCAGCCAGTCGCAGGTGCTGCCGTTCCCCTGCGCGCAGTTCCTCGCGCCCCTGGCGGCGCAGCCTCGTGCGCCCCCGGCGGGAAGCCGTGACCCACGAGGAGTGCCGGTCGCTGCTCGGGGCCTGGGCGTTGGAGGCCTGTCCGCGGCGGGAGGCGGCCGAGGTGGGGCGGCACCTGGCGTCGTGCCCGGAGTGCGCCGAGGAGGCGGTGCGGCTGCGGGAGGCCGCCGGCAGGCTCGCGGCGGAGGACCCGCTGGACCCGTCCGAGGCGCTCCGTCAGCAGGTGCTGGACTGGTGCCTGGCCCGCCGCGCGCCCGAACTCCCGGTCCCCGCCTGGGCGGCGCCCTACGCGGCGGAGACTGCCAAGCTGGACGCCCTGCTGCGCGACCTCGGCCCGCAGGAGTGGCAGGAGGTGGCCGAACTCCCGTGGCACGGCGGGGTGGAGCACTGGCGTCCGGCCGAGGTGCTGGCCCATCTGACGGCGGTGGACGGCTACCTGGCCCCGGCGCTCGGCCTGCCCGACCCAGTACCGGCGGAGACGCCGGCGGAGGCCGCGCCGAGGGTCCCCGGGCAGCGTTCCCCGGCGGAGGCCGTGCTGGAGCGGACCGGGCGGCTGCTGGCCGCCCAGCGGGTGCAGGAGGCGGCCGCCGTCCGGGCCCGCTGGCGGGAGCAGGGGCACGCGCTGGTGCGCAACGCCGCGCTGCGGCCCCGGGGTTCGGCCGAGGTGGACTTCGGCTTCGCCCGGCTGCCGCTGCGGGACGCGTTCGTCGACCGGGCGTTCGAGACCTGGGTGCACGGCGACGACATCGCCCGCGCGGTGGACTACCCCTACCCGCCGCCGCGCACCCGGCACCTGCGGCTGATGGTGGACCTGGCGGCCCGGATGCTGCCGCTGGCACTGGCGGCGGCCAAGGGCCCCGCCACGGACCGCCCCGGGCGGGCGGTCCGGCTGGTGATCGACGGGCCGGCCGCCGGGGAGTGGCTGGTGCCGCTGGACGGGACGGCCGCCGAGGGGCCGCCGGTGGCCGAACTGGTGCTGGACGGGCTGGAGTTCTGCTCATTGGCGGCCGCCCACCGCAGCCCCGACCGGATCCCGGCGGGGCAGCACGGCGACCGGGGCGCGATCGCCGAACTGCTCAGCGCCGCGCCGCTGCTCTCCAGGCCCTGAGACCGACCGTCAGGCGAAGACCACCGTACGGCTGCCGTTCAGCAGCACCCGGCGCTCGCTGTGCCACTTGACCGCCCGGGCCAGCGCCTGGCACTCCACGTCCCGGCCGAGCGCGACCAGCTGGTCCGGCGTCACGTCGTGGGTGACCCGGGCCACCTCCTGCTCGATGATCGGGCCCTCGTCCAGGTCGGCGGTGACGTAGTGGGCGGTGGCGCCGATCAGCTTCACGCCCCGGGTGTGCGCCTGGTGGTAGGGCTTGGCGCCCTTGAAGCTCGGCAGGAAGGAGTGGTGGATGTTGATGATCCGTCCGGTCAGCGCCTTGCAGAGGTCGTCCGAGAGCACCTGCATGTACCGGGCCAGCACCACCAGGTCGACCTGCTCGGCGGCGACCAGGTCGAGCAGCTGCTGCTCGGCCTCGGCCTTGTTCTCCCGGTTCACCGGCAGGTGGTGGAAGGGGATGCCGTAGGACTCGGTCAGCTCGCGGAAGTCGGTGTGGTTGGAGACCACCGCGGCGATCTCCACCGGCAGCGCGCCGATCCGGGTGCGGAACAGCAGGTCGTTCAGGCAGTGCCCGAACTTGGAGACCATCAGGACCACCCGCATCCGCTCGCTGCTCGGGGTGATCTGCCAGTCCATCCGGAACGAGGCGCCGATCGCGGCGAAACTGGCCCGCAGCTTCTCGGTGCTGACGGGGTGTTCGGCGGCGAAGTGCACCCGCATGAAGAACAGCCCGCTGTCGGCGTCGCCGAACTGCTGGCTGTCGATGATGTTGCAGCCCGTCATGAAGAGGTAGCTGGAGACCGCGTGCACGATCCCCTGCTTGTCCGGGCAGGACAGCGTGAGGACGTACTGGGAGCTGGCGGTCTGCTGGTCCACGGGACGTTCCGTTCTTCGGTCGCGGGGCGGGTCGTCCAGGCTTTCACACTCCGGACGCGACCCGCCCCGCTGACCGCACTGCGGGACACCGGCCGACGGCCTCGGCTCAGCCGACCCGGGTGAGGATCCGCAGCACCTCCAGCGAGCGCGGCGGCCCGTCCGGGTCCTCGCCGTCCGCCAGCGTCAGCCGAACGTGTGCCTCGCGGGCGGCCGCCACCGCGGCCGGCCAGCCGGGGTGGCCCAGGTAGGCGGCGGACGGGGCGTCCGCGCCTACCTCGTGCATCACCTGGAGCACCGCCAGCACGGCGGCGTCCACCAGGGCGGCCTCCTCCGCGTCCCGCAGGAAGGTGCCCAGGTACTTCTCGGCCGGCCACCGGTCCAGCCAGCTGTCCTCGACCAGGCGGTAGACGGCGTCGGTCACGTCGCCGTAGCCCGCCTGGCCGGTCAGCCAGGTGCGCTGCTGGAAGTCGGGGTCGGCGAGCATGTGCAGGGCCGAGCGGATCCGGGCGCGCCAGCGCCACCACGGCAGGTCGTTGATCGGCATGCCGCCCATCGTGCTGGAGCCGTGCCCGGTCCGAGAAGGGGTTCGGGCCGAACGATGCGAAGAACTTGTACTCGCGGACATGGGGATCGATGCTACGTGCCCGGACATTGCACGTTCTACCCGCGTCGCGCAACGCGTGCGCCCGGAGTTCCGTCCCCGTTTGCCGTTCGTTCGCTTTTCATCCCCTCTTGCGCACCCTGACCGGTCGAGTCTGAATCCGGGCCGGTCAGGCCTGCACGTCCGAGGAGGGGCAGAGCATCATGAGGCGCAGCGGATCGCCCGACCACACACCGACGACCGACACCGCGGCTCCAGGTGGCCGAGGCCGCCGGACCGCCGCCGTGGCCGCCGCCGCCCTGCTGCTGCCCGCCCTCCTCTCCGCCTGCGGCGGCCCCGCCGACGCGGCCGCGACGGAGGAGGTGACCGTGATGACCTGGGCACCCTCCGGCACCGGCGCCACCGACCGCCCCGGCATGACCGCGCTGGCCGAGGCGATCGGCCGCGAGCTCAACTCCACCGGCGGCCTGTTCGGCCGCAAGGTCAAGGTGCTGACCTGCAACGAGCAGAACTCCCCCGACGGCGCGGCCGCCTGCGCCGACCGGGCGGTGGCCGAGCACGCGCTGGCCGTGGTCGGCTCGTACAGCCAGTACGGCGACAGCTACATCCCGGTCCTGGAGAAGGCCGGGATCCCGTACATCGGCGGGTACGGGCTCTCCACCCCGGAGTTCAGCAGCCCGCTCTCCTACCCCGTCTCCGGCGGCACCCCGGCCCTGATCGCGGGCAGCGGACGGCAGCTCACCGAGGCCGGCTGCAAGACCATCGCGCTGATCCGCCCCGACACCCGGGCCGGCGACACCCTGCTCGGCTACCTGGCCGGGGCGCTCAAGGGCTCCGGCATCAAGATCAGCGACATCAAGTCGCCGGAGCGGTCGAACGACTACACCGCCATCGCCAGGAAGGCCATCGGGGACGACAAGGCCGGCAGCTGCGTGGTCGCCGCGCTCGGCGCCGAACCGACCGCCAACCTGCTCGACCCCTACCGCCGCCTTGAGCCCAAGCGCACCCAGCTCGCCTCGGTGATCGGCAGCTTCCAGCAGTCGGTGGTCGACTCCACCGGCGGCGACACCGGCCCGCTCGGCGGCGCCTACGCCACCGGCTGGTACCCGCCGGAGTCCTCGCACGTCTGGAACGTGCTGCGGACCACCGTGCGGCAGCAGGCCGGCGGGGCCGTGATCGACGTCTCCGACCCCGGCGTGCAGACCACCTGGGTCGCCTACGAGGTACTACGGACGGCGGTCGAGCGGGCCGGCAACGAGAAGCAGCTCACCTCGAAGGCGCTGCGCAACGTGCTCGACAGCGGCGAACCCATCGAGACCGGCGGCGCCACCCCGGCCCTCAGCTGGGGCATGACCAACATGCTCCCCAGCGCCGACTCCCCCCGCCTGGTCAACACCTCGGTCACCTTCCAACGCGTCCAGGGCGGCCGCCTCGCCCTCCAACGCGAGGGCTTCGTCGACGTCCGCACCACCCTCGCGGGCTGACCGACCCCGCCTCGGAGCGCCCCGC
>NZ_JBVJLD010000010.1:0-34787 GCF_055584905.1 Kitasatospora sp. NPDC088742
CGCCGACGGCGACCAGCTCGTGAACCTGTTCTCCCGCGTGACCACGGACAGCGTCACCCTCACCCGCCACGAGCCGACCGCCGACCTCGACCGCCTGCTGCGCACCATGTGGCGGGACAAGCGCCCGGTGCACCTGGGCCTACCCGCCGACCTGGTCGACCTACCGGTGCCCGCCCCCGCCACACCGCTGCTGCCCGCCGCCTCGAATGCGGCCGACTGGCCGCACCAGTACGACGTCCTCGGCCAATTCCTCGACCACTGCGCCGAGTTGCTCCTGGACGCCGAGCGGACGACCGTCCTGGTCGGGCACCAGGTCGAGCGCTTCCACCTCACCGAGGAGCTGAACCAACTGCTGGCCGCCGCCCCGGTGCCCACCAGCGTCCTTCCCGGCGCCCGGGGCACCGTCGACGAGGGCGGGGCTAACTTCGCCGGCGTCTACATGGGCGACTTCGGCGACCAGGCGCACCGCCTCGCGGTGGAGCACTCCGACGTCCTGATCCTGGCCGGGGTCGATCCCACCGACCCCGTCGCCGTCCGCTTCCGCCGGGACTTCCCCGCCATCCGCACGATCTCGCTCACCGCCGACCGGGCCTTCGTCGACGACGTCCCCTACGACGGCGCCCGCCTCGGCGAGTCCCTCACCACGCTCGGCGCCCTGTTCACCCGCCGCCCCGAGGTGCGGCCGGCACCGACCGCCCGTACCGCGCCCACCCCACCCGCACCCTTGATGACGCCGCCACAGCCGACGGCACCGACGGCACCAATGGGGCAGATGTCGCAGATGACGCAGGAACCGTGGCAGGCCAAGCTGACGCTCGCTCAACTCTGGCCCCGCGTGGTGTCGTTCCTGCGCCCGGGCGACCTGCTCCTCTCCGAGCAGGGACCGGAGTTCTTCGGCGCCGACGAAATCCGGCTGCCCCCCGACTGCCGGTTGATCGGACGGCCCGGTCCCGGTTCCGCCGACCACACCCTGTCCACGGCCCTCGGCGCTCACCTGGCCGACCCGTCCCGCCGGTGCGTCCTGGTCGTCACCGACGCCGCGCTCCGGCGCTCCGTCCAGGCACTGGGCACCATGGTCACCCACGGAGCGGGTGCCGTGGTGATCGTGTTCAACGGCAGCGCCGGCCCGGGCCGGACCGCGGTCGCCCCCGGCGACCTCCCCGCCTGGGACTACGCCGCGCTCCCGACCGCCCTGGGAGCGGGCGAGCGGGCGATGGTCCGACAGGCCGGGACGGTGGCCGAACTCGACGCGGCACTGGCAGCGGCCGGACACGCCCCCGACAAGCTGGTGCTGATCGAGGCGCTGCTCGGACAGTCCGACTGAGCCCCCCCTGCACAAAAACTGCCCTCCTCTGAAGAGAAGAAAATTGACCAGCGCCACCAACAGCACCGCCATAGAAAGCGTCCGGAAAATCCCCGGACGGCGAACTCCCTGGCCTTCGCCGCCGCCGACCGGAAGGAATTCCCGGCCGTGATCAGAACCCTCGTCGTCGACGGCGACACCCTGATCCGGGGCGGCCTGAGAGCCCTGCTCTCCGAAGCCCGCGATGTCCAGGTCGTCGCGGAGACCGACAGCGCGGAGGGCGCCGTCCTGACGTGCCTCAAGCAGCAGGTCGACGTGGTGGTCCTGGACGTGCACCTACCGGGCACCAACGGCCTGGCCGCAACCGCCCAGCTCACCTCGCTACCCCGCCCCCCGAAGGTCTTGGTCCTCACCGGCCTGGACGCCGAACAGAACCTCCTGCAGGCGCTCAGCGCGGGCGCCCAGGGGTTCCTCTCCAAGACCGCGACCACCGACCAGATCCTCAACGCGGTCCGCCTGGTAGCCGCCGGCGGAGCCGCCATCCTGCCCGCCACGCTGCGCAACCTGCTCGGCGAGGCCCGACTGCAGAGCCCCCAGCGGGCCCGGGCGGCCCGCTCGAAACTGGCCGTCCTGAACGACCGCCAGCGGGAGATCCTCACCTTCGTCGGGCGCGGGCAGTCCAACGCCAAGATCGCCCGTGCGCTGCGGATGAGCGAGGGCACCGTGAAGACCTACATCTCGCGGATCCTCGGCCTGCTCGACGTCGAGAACCGCACCCAGGCCGCCCTCCTCGTCTACGACGCCGGGCTGATCGAGGCGCGATGACTGACAACCGCATCCATGGCATTGACTTTCGTAAGATCAATGCCTCGGTGGACTGCTCCGGCCTTTAGATTCCTGGCATCGGTCAATTCGGCCGACCGATTCCGGATTATCCCCGATCCCGGATATCGCAGGCCATTCAGAAGAGGAATTCTCATGCAGAAGAACACCGTCAAGCGCGGCCTGACCTCGAAGCGCACGGCAACGGCAGCGGCCGTCGCTCTGGTCGGCCTCGGCCTGATCGCGAGCGGCAGCTACTCCGCCTGGGACGCCACCCAGGACGCCCCCAACAGCGGCACCGTCACCGCCGCCAAGGTCACCCTGGACGTCGCTGACGACACCGCGGCCGGCTCGCATTGGACCGACACCGTCGACAACGCCCTCCCCGGCCTCAAGCAGACCGGCTTCATCGACGTGACCAACTCCAGCAGCATCCCGCTGTCGGTGACCGGCCTGCTCCAGGCGGACAAGGCCAGCACCGGCCTCGAGGCGGGCCTGACCCTGACCGTCACCGAGAGCGACACCCCGTTCGGCTCGGGCGACCACACCAACGACAAGGTCCTCATCGACCACGCGGTCATCGACCAGACCGGCACCAACACCCCCGCCGAGACCCTGGCCGCCGGCGCCCAGAAGTACCTGCAGATCGACACCGAGCTCCCGAGCGACGCCGACAACGCCCTGCAGGGCATGGCCGCCAGCTACGACCTCGGCTTCACCGGCACCACCGCCACCTCGTAACCACAACTCCGCGCGGCACCACTCCTGCCGGCCGCACCGCCCCCGCCCCCGCGGCGGGGGCGGCCTCCGGGCTGCCCCACCCCTCCCCCACCGCACCGCACCGCACCGACTCCCATGGACGCAGCACCCCGGAAGCACCCGGCCGCGAGGATCGGTCGCTGGGCGAGCGGGCTGCTGTTCGCCGCCCTGCTGGCCGTCGTGGCAGTCCTGGCGATCGGCAGGTTCGGCTTCGGCCTGCAGTACGAGCCCGTCCTGACCGGCTCCATGTCCCCCCACCTGCCGACCGGCTCCCTGGTCGTCCTCGCCCCCACCGACGCCGCCCACCTCACCGTCGGCGAGGTCATCGCCTTCCGGCCGCCCGAGCCCTACGGCGAACCCGCCGGCGCCCCCGTCGTCCACCGCATCGCCTCCCTGAGCAAGGACGGCAGCGGCACCACCCTGCTGACCACCAAGGGCGACGCCAACCCCGTCGCCGACCCCTGGCGGATCAACCCCGCCGCCGGCACCTACCGCAAAGCGGTGGCCCAAGTCCCCTACATCGGCGGCCTAATCACCTCACTGCGCTCCCTCGGAATTCCCGCGCTCGCCGAGCTCAGCACCGGCCTCCTCATCCTCACCCTCTCCGTCCGCGCAATCCGCTCCCCCCGGAAGCCCACCGCACCCACCGAACCGGCCCCGCCGGAGAACGCCCACGCCTAACCACCGCCCGGCCCGCCCCACCGACCCGGACCCACCCGCGCACAGCCCCTTCCGCCCCTGCGCGAGCGCCGCCCTATCTCGGCCTGGGTCAGATCGCCCGTGAACCTCAGCGCGAGGACGGCGCGGTCGCGCTCCGGCAGGGCGGCGATCAGCGGCTTGAGGGACTGGACGTCGTCGACGGTGACGAACGACGGGTCCTCGTGGCCGACGCGCCGGTCGAGCGCGCCGGGGGAATCGCCCTCGTCCTCACTACCGGGGGTGTGCGCGTCGAGCGAGCCGGCGGTGCGGGCCACGGCCACCGCGATGCCGGCGGCGACACCCTCCTCGGTCAGGCCGGTGCGCTCGGCGAGCTCCGCGCTGTCGGGCGGGCGGCCGAGGGTCTGCTCGAGTTCGTCGGTGGCCTGGGCCACCGCGATCCGGGCCTCCTGGAGGCTGCGCGGGACATGGACGGCCCAGGTGGTGTCGCGGAAGAAGCGGCGCATCTCGCCGAGGACGGTCGGCAGCGCGAAGGTGGTGAACTCGACGTTGCGGTCCGGGTCGAAGCGGTCGATGGCCTTGATCAGCCCGACCATGCCCGTCTGGAGGATGTCCTCCATAGGTTCGTGGCTGCTCCGGAAGCGGCGCGCGGCGAACCGGACCAGGGACATGTTGAGCTCGATCAGGGTGCCGCGGACGTAGGAGTACGTCGCGCTGCCCGGCTCGGCCTCGGCCAGGCGCCGGAACAGTTCCCTGGACAGCTCGCGGGCGTCGCCGGTGCTGACCGTGCGCGGGTTCGCAACGATGTCAGGTGCCATCAGGTGTTCCTTCCGCGGGCCCCGTCCTTGCTCCTGCCCGGTTGGGCTGCGTGGAATCACCGCAGGCCCGATGATGTGCCTACCCGGTGGTCCCGACCGCGGATGGACCGGGCTCGTCCGGGCAGACGCGACACTGGAGTGAGCGCGGCAGAGGCCAGAGCGGGGTGAGGTGAGATCAGGTGGCTTCGGATCCCAAGGCTTCGTCCCGACCGACCGGAACGCCCTCGGTGCGTCCGGTGGTGGTCGACCTGAAGGCGGAACCCCACCCGGTCATGGTGGCGCGACACAGGGTGCGTGGCGCACTGGCCGTCGCCTCGGTGCCCGAGCCGGTCTGCGAGGACGCCGTCCTGGTGACCGGTGAACTGGTCGCCAACGCCGCCCTGCACGGTGGCGGGCCCGGCCTGCTGAGACTGACGGAGCTGGACGACGGAGCGCTGCGCATCGAGGTGGACGATGACGGTCCCGGCCTCCCGCACAGCAGACCACCGTCCCCGGGGCGGCCGGGCGGGCACGGCCTGCAGGTGGTCCACCTGCTCAGCCGCGGCTGGGGCACCCTGGCCAGACCGGACGGCAAGACAGTGTGGGCGGAGGTCCCGGCGAGGGGAGGGCCCGGTGGCGCGGGAGCAAACAGCGGCGGCCGGCCTGAATGACCGGGCCGGAGCGGGGCAGGTTGTGATCGGACCGCTATCCCCTTCGAGAGGGGGTCCGGCCATGTCCAAGCCGGCGAACCCGACCCGTACCGCGAGCTCGGTCTCGCACGCCCATCACGGGCACCGGCCGGTGCACCGCCTCCCGCATCGGGGGCACGCGCGTCTCCACGGTGCGGGGCGGCGTTGGGAAGCTCCCTCGGACCGGCTCACCGCGGTCGCCACCGCCGGCGGCCGACTCTCCAGCGGGCGGTGACGACCGTGGACTTCCCGACGCGTTACGTGATCACCCTGCCGGGCCTCCCCGGCTCGCACCGCCCGCAGGAGGCGGTGATCGTCCACGCCACCGGCGAGACCAGCGAGTGGGGCCGGCCCGTCTTCGCGGACGGGGCCCTGCGGGTCGACATCGCGGACGGCGTCGCCCACGTGCTGGCAACCGTGCCCGGGGCGGCCGGCCACACCTGCCTGCCCGCCACTCCCCTGGCCTGACGGCGGACGGGCCAACTCACCCGGGGGGAACGGACGGAAGTCCTCGATCTGAGAAGGCAGTCATGATCATCCTTGGGGTGCTCCTACTCATCGTCGGATTCGTCACCGGCATCTCGGTCCTGTGGACGATCGGCATGGTGCTCGTCGTCATCGGCCTGGTGCTGTGGATCGCCGGAGCGCTGGGCCACGCGGTCGGCGGCCGCAACCACTACTGGTGAGCAGCGGCTCGCCGTGCGGCCACGGCCGCACCCGGAAGTACCCGGGTCCGCCACCCGTACGTACGGGTGGCGGACCCGGGTGCGAGGGGTCAGCCTCGGCTTCCTCGCCGGTGCAGGCCGGTGGGCGGCGGTTCGCGGTCCTTGCGGCGCTGCCCGAGGACGAAGGCGAACAGGTCCTTGACGTCCGTGCCTGGCGCGTTTCCGGATCGACGTCGAGGAAACGAGGATCCGGCGCAGGCGGCCGAACCGGCCGGCAGCGCCGCGACCACCAGAGCGGCCCCGGGCCGGCGCATCATCGCGGCCGCCTCAGCGCGAAGAACAGCGGCACGCCGGCCAGCACGCCCATCTGCGCCCAGGCCGCCGGCAGCACCAGCCCCTGGTCCGTGTCCCCTCGCCTCCCTGTGCAGGTCGAGGGTGAGTGCCTGCCCCGGATCGTCTCCCGCACGCACGGCGGTTCCGCGGCGAATCCCTCGACGACGCATCGGGCCCCGGGCCCCGCGATCGCGCGGCATCCGCCGCGACGGGAACGGGCGCGGCCTCACTCCTCCTCGTCGTGCGCGAGGGCGGCTTCGACGGTCTCGGTAATGGTGAACACGTCGGTGGTGCCGGTGGCCCAGAGCAGCCGGGTGATGCGTTCTCCGACGCCGGCGACCAGGAGGACGACTCCGGCGGCGGCGGCGGCCGTGCGGGTCTTCAGCAGGGCGTTGAGGCCGGCCGAGTCGCAGTAGCCGACCTCGCTCATGTCGACGACCAGGCGGGACGGCCGGGCCTCCAGGGCCCGGGCGAGGACCTCCTCGAGTGCGGCCCCCTCCTCGAGGTCGATCTCCCCGGCGAGGTGCACGACCACCGCACCTGCGGCGGTGCTGTCCGCGGTGATCGTCAGCTGGGCCGGCGGGGACCAGCCGTCGGGGTGCGGGGTGATGTGCGAGGCGTCCATCAGCGCGCGCTCCTCCGGTGACCTGTCGCAACGATGGCGGGGCCGCGCCGTACGCCGGCGGATCGGCTCGGCCGCGGCCGGCCACTGAGCTGCCGGTGCCGCAGGGCGAGGTCAGAGGTGCTCGTCACGCTCATCTCGATCACCGCCAGGAGGGAGAGGGAGCAGAATCGGAGCCGAGGGACGGCCGCGGCCGGAATCGTCGAACAGCTCCAGCAGTCCGGCGATCTCGTGCCGCGCCTCGGCCGGGTGGCGGAAGGACATGTGCCGGACGACGTGGTAGTGGTTGCGCCGTCCGTGGCGCACCCGGGTCAGGTAGCCGGCCGTCTCCAGGTCGGACACCACGGACTGCACCGCCCGCTCCGTCAGGCCACACGTCGCGGCCAGGTCCCGCAACCGCACCTCCGGGTCGCGCGAGACCGTCAGCAGCACCCGCGCGTGCTGGGTCAGGAACGTCCAGCTGGTACGGGGCTCACGCCTGTCCGCCACCCCTCAAGTGTGCACCCGCATTCCGGTATGGCAACTCCGGCGTGCGTGTACCCCGCCGGCTCCCGGGACCACAGCGCGGCACCGAGGTCGCCAGGAGGCCGACCGCCGACTTCTGCTGACATACGCCTTCCCTCATCGCGCCCAGCCCTGGGAAGGAGCCGCGCCGCCCACAGCGGGCCAGCACCGAAAGCGGCTGGGCAGCAATCGTCGCCACGTCGGCTCCGGCTCCGGCCTGGATTCGGACACCCACTTCGACGGCGGCCACAGCGGCGAGTGGATCCCGCGGATCGTCACGCTGCCTGGTCGTAATCACCGGTCGGGCCCGGTCGTTGCCGGGCTGCGACCATGCGCGTTGTCGCTCGGGTCTGGCGGTGTTCCTCCCGGGTCAGGGCGCCGGCGATGGCGTCGACGGCCTGGCGGGCGGCGGCGCGGGTGAGGTGGGCGTAGAGGTCGGCGGTGGTGGCCACCGCGGTGTGGCGCACGGTCTTGGAGACGATGGTGATGTCGACGCCTTCGCCGACCGCGGTGGTCACCGCGAGGTGGCGCAGGTCGTGGACGGTGCACCCCGGAAGGCCTGCTGCGTGGGCGAGTTGGTTGAAGTGGTCGAGGACGTACTCGGGGTGCAGCGGCCGGCCGTCGGCACGGTGGAAGACGTAGGCATCCGGGTCAGCGCCGCGCGGGTGGAGGGTGGTGAGGAGGAGGGCGCGGGCGACGGCTTCGGCGGGGCCCTGGCGGCGGTGGGCCGGGTCGGTGATCACGGAGTGGACCTCCCGTCCCCGCACTCACCGCGGGCTGGGCGGTACGCCGCTGGGACGCCCCCTCCCCGCCGGCCCGCGCCTTCGCCGAGACCGTCGCGCTCCCTTGCGGCAAGCAGACCTTCCGGGAACAGCCGGGTGCCCGACGCGCCGTCAGCTCCGTTCGTCAGGGCTGCGCGCGACCCCAGCCCGGTGTCGGCGGGAGCGGCCACGGCGGCGGCGTCGGCAGGCCCGGTTCCGATGCGAGGTCATCGCCCGGGCCCCGGCCGGCGAGCCACGCGAGGAGTGCATGGCCCGGGCCGGTCACGGTGGGGCCGGTGGGTGCGAGGGTCCAGGAACGGTCGAGGTCGGTCGCTTCGAAGCGGGCCACCGGGAAGTCGTGGGCGGCCAACGCGGCGATGGTCTCGTCGAGCGCCCAGGTGACGTAGCCGGTGGGCCAGTCGGCTGTGGTGTGACCGAGCGTCAGGTCGACGTGGTGGGTTTCGAGTTCGCGCCGGGCACGGTGCACGGTGTACCAGGCGGGGTGTCGCCATCCCGCGAGGGCGGTGACCAGGGTGGACCAGCGGTCGGCGGGCATCGCCGCAGCCTCGTCGAGCAGTCGGTCCAGGCTGCCGCGCAGATCGGCGACGAGCTCGGAAGCGCCGCGACCGGCGCCGGCGCGCAGCGCCTGGTCCAGGGCGGCGGCGTCGGCCCGTGCTCCGGGTTCGACACCGGTGCGAGCCAGAGCGAGCAGCCATCGGTAGACGTCGGCGCTACGCGCCAGGTGCGTGATGACGTGCCCGCGGCTCCAGCCGGGAAGCCCGGACGGCTCGCGGGCGGTCACGTCCGTGAGGGCGTCGAGGCCGGCGGCCAGGCGGGCGGCCGAGCTGCGGACGTCGTGGAGGAGGGCGGCGATGTCGACCGGATCGAGCTTCGTAACGGTGGTCATGGGCCAGTACGTTACGGCCGGCCGGTCAGCAGGGGGCCGATGGCCGCGATGCCCTCGGCGATGGCCCGTTCGCCCGGAACTGAACGTCGCACGGACACTCCTCGGTGAGGGAGACTGGTCCCGGACCTGCCCGCACCAGAGCTTCGGAGGCACGGTGAGCGCCGCACCCCTGCATGGCGACCACGACGACGCCCAGCCGATCCCCCGAACCCAGGACGGCGTCGCCGCCGCCCTGCCCCCAGCACAGCGGATGGAGTTCTACCGGGAGATGGGCGAGGCCACCGACGAGGAGATCGGCGGCGTCCTGCGCCGCTGGTGGCTGCGCGCCGAGCTCTACCGCGACCCGGAGGGCGACCGGATCCACGCCGCCGTCCAAGCCGGCACCGCGCCCGGCGCCCCGGCCTCCGAGATCCTGCGCCGACTGGGAGACCGGTGAGCGACTTCGGGTACGACAGGGACGAGCACCTCGAGGACGACCCGATCACCCTGTCCCCGGCCGTCGAAGAACTGCTCGGCGATCTGAAGACCCCGCCCGAGGTGTTCTCCGCGACGGTGGCGTTCCTCGTCGACCTGCGCGAGAACCCCTTTCCGCACCTGAGCATGCCCGTACCCGGCCGACCCGGCATGCACTCGGCCCCGTTGCGACACGACGTCGGCCTGGTGGAGTACGCGGTGAACGAGCAGACCGACCCGCCGGCGATCTACATCTCCCGGATCCTACGAGCGGACTGACCGACCACCAGCCGAACACCCGTCAGCACCACGCGGGCAGTGAGCCGTCGGCCCCCTCCCCCGGTGGTACAGCTCGGAACAGCATCGAACCGCACTCCGAACTCGACCACCAGCACGTCCCACCAGCCGCGCCCACGCTTGCTCGCTCCCTCCGAGATCACCTCCGGCACTCGGAGAGCGGGCGGCTCGGTACCTCTGGGACCACCTTGGGACCACGCCCCTGGGCCTCCGTCAGCGACGACCCTGGAGAACGGGCTGAAGAACAACCAACTCCCTTGCGGCTAAAGACACTTGGACGCAAAGAAGCCGCCCCTGAAGGCGCTTCTCAACAGGCAGCCTACGTAACCCGCTTGACTGGGCGTCAAAGGGTCGCAGGTCGGGGGCCGCACTTGCGCCGTTGTCGTCCGCCGTGCCAAGCGGCGGCGCCGGGCCGGGAGGTCGGCGATCAGTCCGCCGTGGCGATCAGCGGCTGGAGCATGGTGTCGGGTTGGGCCCGCTGGAAGGCGTTCAGCTGCCACTTGTCGGCGAACAGGGCCAGCAGGACGTCATCCGAGCGGCGGGTGAGCACCTCGCCGTTGATCAGGCGGGACTTGGCCAGGACGGCGGCGCCTTCGGCGTCAGTGATCCGGGCCACGCGGTAGGAGAGCTGGTCGAGACTGATGGGGGAAGAGAACTCGTGCTCCATCCGGTGCAGGATCACATCGAACTGCATCGGGCCGACCGCGGCCATGACCGGTGCCTGGTCGCCGCGCCGGTCGGAGACCAGCACCTGGATCACGCCTTCCTCGTCGAGTTGTGAGATGCCCTTGCGGAACTGCTTGGACCGGCTGATGTCCTTGGGCCGTGCCACCGCGAAGTATTCGGGGGCGAAGGCGGGCAGCGGGGGGAACTCGGCCTTCTTGCCGGTGAAGAGGGTGTCGCCGACCCGCAGCGCGCTCGCGTTGATCAGGCCGACCACATCGCCGGGGTACGCGGTGTCGACCACGGTGCGCTCGGCTCCGAAGACGGTGTGCGCGTACTTGGTCGCGAACGAGCGGCCGCTGGCCGCCCGGGTGACGTGCATACCGCGCTCGAAGACACCGGAGCAGACTCGGACGAAGGCGATCCGGTCGCGGTGGGCCGGGTCCATGTTCGCCTGGATCTTGAACACCAGGCCGGAGAACTCCTCGCCGACCTCGCGGCTGCCGCCCTTGGCCAGCGGGCGGGGCCCGGGAGCCGGAGCGAGGTCGACCACGGCGTCCAGCAAGAGCTTCACACCGATGTTGGTCAGCGCGGAGCCGAAGAAGACCGGGCTGATCTTGCCGGCCTCGAAGGCCTCCTGGTCGTAGCCGGGGCCGGACGAGAGCACCAGCTCCAGCTCCTCCAGCGCGGTCGGCCAGGCTTCGGCCTCCTGCTCGGCGGCCTGCTCGGAGGTGAGCTGCTCCTCGAGGGCGGCGTGCGTGCCGGCCGGCACCTTGGTGTAGCGCAGCATCTGCTCGGTGTTCCCCGCCTCGACCAGGCCGCGCATGTTGCCCGCGCTGCCCACCGGCCAGACGACCGGGACGGGGGTGATCCCGAGGTGCGTCTCGATGTCCTCGAGCAGGGTCAGTGCGTCCTGGCCGCGCCGGTCCCACTTGTTGATGAAGGTGATCACGGGGACACCGCGGTGGCGGCAGACCGCGAAGAGCTTGCGGGTCTGCTCCTCCAGGCCCTTGGCCGCGTCGACCAGCATGATCGCGCAGTCGACGGCGGCCAGCACCCGGTAAGTGTCCTCGGAGAAGTCGGCGTGGCCGGGGGTGTCGACCAGGTTCATCACGTGGTCGCGGTAGCCGAACTGCAAGGCGGCCGAGGTCACCGAGATGCCGCGCTCGCGTTCCAGCTCCATCCAGTCGCTGGTCACGCCACGCCGGTCACCCTTGGCGTGCACCGCACCGGCGGAAGTGATCGCCCGCGCGTGCAGCGCCAGCGCCTCGGTGAGCGTGGACTTGCCCGCGTCCGGGTGGCTGATCACAGCGAAGGTCCGTCGGCGGGTGGCCTCATGAAGGACCTGCGGGACGGGAATTGACTGTACGGTGCTCACGTGTTTCCTCGGGTACGCCTCGGCAGCCAGGCCGGTGACGCCTCTCCGTACCTGGTGAGCCGGGATCAGGTCCGCAGGCCCAGGAAGCGATAATAGGCTGTCGGGCGGCGTGGGCCCGAATTCCCGTGCGCGCAGCACGTCGACCCGGATGTCCTTGGACCGGTCGTCGGCGTCCAGCGTCTCCATCACCGCCATGACTCCTGCGGGAAGCCGCGCAGCACGGCCAGGGTCGAGGTCCCGTTGGACGGCGATCACGATCAGGCCGTTCAGCTGCGGGAAGTCCGCGACCTCACCGCTGACCGGATCCCCGGGCCGTAGCGCAATGATGGCGCGGTGCGCCTGCTGGAATCGCCCACCCTGGTACGGCGACGCCTTCGGGTCATCACCCGGGACCACGAACACCCCTACTGAGGTTGCCCCGCTTTGACGGTGCACCCGTTCATCGAGGCGGAGAAGCAGGCAGGTCACAACGTCAAGCGTGCGTGTGAGCTGCTCAAGGTCTCCCGAACCGCCTTCCACGCCCGCCGCACCGCCGCACCCGGCCCCGCGCGGTCCGCGACGCCGAACTGATGACGAGGATCTCCGAGGTCCACGAGACCTCGCGCGGCAGCTACGGTTCCCCACGCCTGCACGCCGTGCTCCGGCGCGACGGCGTGTGGTGCGGCCGACGCCGCGTCGCGCGCCTGATGCGCCAGGCCGGCCTGGCGGGCCTGATTTCGAGCCTGCGCCACTCCGTCAATCGGAGGAGGTCCGGGAGGTGGTCCGTGCTGTCGGGGAGGAGAAGCGCCGAGGAGCGGGCCCAGGGTCGCGCGGACCCGGGCCCGCATGCGTGGAGGGCCACCGGGAGGTGGGTCAGACGATGCGGTAGATGCCGATCCGGCCGTTGTCGTACACGGCGGTGGCCAGGGCCGGGAGCAGCGGGGACTCCTTGCCGACCTTGCGGTCGACGAAGAAGTACCGGACGCCGTGCTTGTCGTACAGCTCGGTGAGCAGCTCGGCGGTGGGGTGGTAGATCGCCGCGTCGTTCTTGGCGAGCAGCGGTCGGTCCCAGAAGTCGAGGCTGCCGGCGGTCATCACGCGTGGGGCGAAGGTCCAGCCCTCGACCAGGACGCTGCGCTCGGAGTAGGCGCTGATGGAGAAGGCCCGGTAGTCGGTGCACGGGGCGTCCGGTCTGGCGAAGTCGTCGCTCGACGAGCAGTGCGCGTTGGTGGCCAGCACGTCGGTGGGCCCGCTGTGGGCGCGCAGCCAGCGGGCCGCGTCCACCCTGCTCTTGGGGAGGGGGAAGGCTCCCCAGACGGTCGTGTCCCAGACCGGCCTGGGCAGGTCGGCGAGGAGCGCCGGGGCGGCGAGGAGCAGGGAGGCCGTCAGCACCACGATGCCGCCTCGGTGGCGCATGGCGGGGACGAGCCGGCTGACGCCCCACCAGATCAGCGCGCAGAGCAGGGCGATGGCGATCAGCGC
Source organism: Kitasatospora sp. NPDC088742 (assembly GCF_055584905.1). Taxonomy (NCBI): domain Bacteria; kingdom Bacillati; phylum Actinomycetota; class Actinomycetes; order Kitasatosporales; family Streptomycetaceae; genus Kitasatospora; species Kitasatospora sp. NPDC088742. The sequence goes on from NZ_JBVJLD010000010.1 coordinate 13,072, forward strand.
CAGAGCGGCTGCGACCATCGATGTCAGCGCGGAGGCCGATCCGGCCGGTTCGGCCATGAACGCGCGGAGGAAGGAGCCACGCCAGGGGTCCAGGCTCTTGAGGCGCTCCTGGACGTAGGCGAGCCAGTCGGCGTCGCGCGCAAGCAGGGCCCAGACCATCAGGCCGGTAAAGGCGAGGGCGAACGCAGCGAGGGCGGCCTTGCCGCGCACGGAGAGCGAGGCCCGCTCGAAGGCCTCGCAGTAGCCCCACGCGGACAGGATCGCTCCGAAGGCCAGACCGGCGTGGGTGAAGTAGCCGGCGTTCCAGCCGCTCAGCAGCAGGAAGACCGCTGGACCGGCCACGGCGCCGCCGAGCAGGAACCACTGGACGTCGTCCAGCCGCAGTCGGCTGTGCCACAGCAGCGGGACGATGCCGGCCAGCCGGAGCTGAGTGTTGATCAGGAAGGCGAACCCGACCAGGGCCGTCACCAGGGCCTGGGAGGTGGTCGAGCGGATCCCCTGCGGGTCGGCCCAGTGGACCTCGATGTTGGAGAACGGCAGGACCTCAAGGCCGTAGCTCTTGAAATTGAAGATGACGGCGGTGGAGAAGAGCAGGGCGGCGCAGACCGCGCCGCCCATCGCCAGGACCGACCGCGGGATCCGGCGGTTCCGGATCAGCGCGACCAGTCCGGCCAGGGCCAGTGCGGCCAGGGTGACCGGCACCGAGGAGGCCTTGGCGGCGGAGGAGCCGAAGGCGAACAGTGCGACCAGGGTGATGACGCCGCCCCGGCCCAGGGCCGGCACCGGGTCGTCCTCGGCTCGCTTGCGCAGCCCCTCGCCGACCGCTCCGATCAGGGCGAGCAGCAGCGGCTGACTGTAGGTCATCGAGATGCTGGCCCAGACCATCAGGGTGGTCTGCGGAGAGCCGAACGGCGTGCTGGCGTGCGAGGCGTTGAACTCTCCGATCACGAAGATCAGCAGGGCCGTGATCGGGCCGGCCCAGGCCCGCCCGGAGAGCCGCCAGGCGACCACGGCTGCGACCAGGACGGTGAGCGCGACCAGTGCCGGGACCATCAGGCGGAGCTGGATCACCGGGAGGTCCGTGTGACCGACCATGCTGCTCATGGCCTGGTGCACGAAGGCGAACCAGTGGTACTCCAGCCGTTCGCCGGAGACCTGGGGAAGCGTCAGCGGGAAGTTGTGCTTGGCATTGCCGGCCAGCGACATCTGGTACGGAATGTCGACGAACTGCCTGGACCGGTCGCTCATCGGCAGGATCGTGTTCCGCTCGAAGTAGACCAGGTAGAGGTAGCCGAACACAGCGGCCGCCACGCCGGCCACCGCCCAGGACCAGCCGACCGGAACCTTGGTGTATCCGCGCACCCACCAGTGCTTGCGCAGTTCGGGCACGGCAGCGAACGGAATCACCACCGCGAGCGGCCAGAAGGTGATCAGGCCCTCGATGCCGAGAGCCATGAATACGGCCCAGCCGACGAGCTCGAGCACCAGGCCGGTGACCGCGCCGAAGGCCAGGTCCTCGGCCAGGGTGTGCGGGCTGTTCCGCAGTGAGCGGAATACCAGGGTGCCGGGAAGCAGAACGCCCCAGACGGCGTAGGCCGCATACCGGACGATCGCGTTGACCGGGGTGTCCGAGGTGAGTAGGACCGCCAGCAGGAAGCTCAGGGCGGCGACTGTCGGCAGGTAGCGCCAGAACGGTCCGGTACATCTGCGGTCCCGCGACGGCATCGGGGGGTTCGTCCGGACCCTCGGGGTGTCCGTGAGCTGTGCCGCCGGACGAGAGGAGCTACGAGACGTGCCCATCTGGCTTTTCCTTTCCCATTTCTGACGCCGACCCGCCGCAGAATACCTGCAGGGCATTGTGAAACAGCAAAGGGGGCGATTGGATTATCTACCGATAATCACTCGTAGCTAAAAGCGGGTTTTGGCGAACTCTTCTGCGCGAAGTCTGCCAGACGATCATTCTCTGGCTGGGAGCGTACGCGGGAATGCATTAATGTCGGATCCACACGCCTTGAATCACTACTCCGGGCAGGAAAAAATGTCGGCTCCATCGGCCTTGACCTTGTCGGTAGTCATCCCCATGTACAACGAGGAAGACGCTCTGCCGGCCCTGGTCGCTCGGCTGCGCCCCGTGCTCGACAAGGTGGGCGTGACGTACGAGGTCATCGCGGTCGACGACGGTTCCACCGATCTGACCGCCGAGCTCCTCAAGGACTTCCGTCTGGACTGGCCCGAGCTGCGGATCGTCAGGCTGCGCCGCAACGCGGGGCACCAGGCCGCCCTGGCGGCCGGCCTGCACAGCTCGGCGGGTGGCTACGTGGCGAGCATCGACGCCGACCTCCAGGACCCGCCGGAGAAGATCCCGGAGATGCTGAAGCTGGCCCGTGAGCAGCAGCTGGACATCGTCTACGGCGTCCGGTCCAACCGCAGCACCGACACCGCCTTCAAGCGCCGCACCGCCGGTCTCTACTACTGGCTGATGCGCCGGCTGGTCGGCGAACAACTGCCTTCGCAGGCCGGCGACTTCCGTCTGCTCAGCCGTCAGGCCGTCGACGCGCTGAAGTCCTCTCCGGACCAGCAGCAGATCTACCGCCTGCTCGTGCCGTGGCTGGGCTTCCCCAGCGGCCGGGTCACCTACTTCCGTGACGAGCGGGTGGCGGGCGAGACCAAGTACCCGTTGAACAAGATGGTCCGCCTGGCGATCGACAGCATCACCAGCTTCTCCGCCGCACCGCTGCGGATCGCCACCTGGCTGGGCGTGCTCAGCTTCCTCGCCTGCTTCGCGATGCTTCCACTGAGCCTGGTCATCCACGCGGCCGGCCGGACCGTCCCGGGGTGGACCTCGCTGTTCGTCGCCGTGGTCGGCTTCGGCGGTGTCCAGCTAATCTGCATCGGCCTGCTCGGCGAGTACATCGGCCGGATCTACACCGCCGTCCAGAAGCGCCCGACCTACTTCATCGGCTACGACTCGGCCGATGCGGGGATCGCCCGGTGCTCCGGCCGGTCGGACGTCAGCGCCTGACGAGCCGGCGTCACCCGCGAGTTCCTCAGCCCGCTGCTCGACCGGCTCGTCCCGCTGATCGTCACCACCCTGCTGGTCTTCGTCTCCCTCTTCGTGGCCGCCACCGTCGCCGTCTTCCTCCTGTGAACAGGGCGGGCGGCGGTACGTCGAAGCCCCGTCGGGCAGGTGACCTCTCCAGGTCACCCCGCGTTCGACGGGGCTTCGTCGTGTCACGTCGGGGCTGGGTCAGACGTCTGGATCAGAAGTGCAGCATCCACTGGAAGTCGGACTGCGCGCTGCTGACGTGGAGGTGGCTGCGGGTGCCGTAGGCGAGGGGGTTGTTCCAGTTGTACTCCTCGACGTCGAACGAGCCGTCGGAGTAGACCGCGTTCACGTAGGCGACGTGGCCGACCTTGTGGACGTCGTTGACGGCGATGGCGCCGACGGTCGGGGTGGTGTTGACGGTGACGCCGACGCGGCGGGCGGCGTCGTCCCAGGTGCCGGCGTTGCCCCAGGTGGTGCCGCCGTAGGAGTTGCTGAAGTTCGGGACGCCGAGGCGGTCGGCGATGCGGAACGCCGCGAAGGCGGTGCAGTTGTTGGCGGCGAAGCCGCGGGTGCCGTGGTCGAAGTCGTTGGTGGCGCTCTCGTTGCCGCCGCCGCTGGCGCCGAGGAACTGGTGCGAGGCCTCGTTGTTCTTCAGGGTGGAGTTGAGGTTGCCCTTGGCGCCGGGGGCGAAGTCCTGGCTGGCGCCGGCGTAGCCGCTGTTGAAGTAGACGCGGACGGTCTTGCCGGTGCGGTTCCACACCGAGGCGGCGTTGTTCTTCACGCAGACGCCCTGGCCGTTGCCGGCGCCCTTGAACTCGTAGCAGCTCGGCTGGGTGGCCCCGTAGTCGCTGATGGAGGCGGTGAAGTCGGAGACCGAGCCGGCCTGGTCGCTGTTGTAGTAGAGGCAGAACTCACCGGAGTCGCAGCTTCCGTCGCGGGAGGCGGCGAAGGCGGGGGTGGTGGCGACCAGCGGGACGGCCATGGCCAGGGCGGTACCGGCGACGGCGAGCGTGGTGCGTATGGTCTTCAAGGCTTTTCTCTTCTCATGACTGGGAGTTGACGGGCTGTCAGGTCGTGCGCAGGTCGTGCGAGGGGGTGTGCCGGGCGCGGTCAGTGGGTGCGCTGGTACTCCTCCCAGGTCTGGATGGCGATCCGCGGGCCGTCGTCGGCGCCGTGGTTGGCCAGGCCGTTGAGGCCGAGGTAGTAGTCGCCGGTCTGGTTCTGGGCCTGGGTGGCCAGGTCCGTGTCGTTGATCGCTGCGGCGTGGATGTGCCACGGCCAGTTGCCCTGGCTGGGGTTGCGCAGCCAGGCGGCGAAGCCGACCTGGCGCAGGGCGCGGACCACCGCGGCGCGGGTGGTGCCGGACATGGCGTCGACGTTGATGTCCACCACGCCGCCGCCGTCGTGGGTGCCCGCGGAGGTGGGGTCGCCGCCGGGGTTGTAGGAGCCCTGGTCCAGGGTCAGGTGGACGCCCGAGAGGCGTTCGACCTCGGTGAGCATGTTCTGGGTGCGGGTGTTGACGGTGTATCCGTCGCGCTTCAGGTGGGCGCCGGGGCCGATCTGGTGGGTGACGGTGAACCGGCCCTGACCGAGTGCGGTGAGGGAGGTGGTGCCGGGCAGGCCGTTGGCGTCCAGGCCGGTGTAGCCGAGCGAACGCTGGAAGGCGGCGTAGGCGGCGACGGTGGTGGTGCCGAAGTAGCCGTCCACCCAGCGGGCGTCGAGGAGGTTGCGGGCCTGCAGGGCCCGCTCGACGGCCAGGACCGAGTCCTTGGCCCCGGGGGTGAGCGTGCTGTCGGCGCGTCGGGGATCGATCTGGGCGGCCAGGACGGTGGCCTCCATGTCGATCGCGGGCAGCGCGGCAGCGGCGGCTGCCGGCGCGTCGGCCTGCGGCGACGGGGTCACCGCATGGGCCTGGGTCGCGCTCAGCACCAGGCCGCTCAGGACGGCGACGGCGGCGAGCAGTCGGGTTGCGGTGGTGCGGGTCTTGATGGCGGAGGCCATGGGGTGGTTCCTTCTGGTTCGGTGGAGGGCTCCGGGCTGGGGGCAGCACTCAGCGCCACCGCTGGTGGGCGCGGCGGTCCCTGAGGTGGGTGCTGCGGAGAAGAGCGCGGGAGAACGGCGCGGGAGAAGGGCGGCGTCCGCGCGGACGCGCTCGCCGCTTCCCGGCGGAAGCCGGGTGGGCGCTACGGGTTCCGGTGACGGCTCAGCGGCCGCTCACGCGCCGGCGGCCGGTGACGACTCGGCGGCCGGTACTGCTCGGTGGGCATCACCGGCTGCGGTGGCGCCGATCTGCGTGACGCTGGAGCAGCCGGACGGGGTGGAGGCCTAGGCCGTCCCGGGGACCGCGACGAGCAGCGGCACGGAGAGGGCGGCGACGGCGGCGGTCTTGGTGAACACGGACATGGTGAAGCAACCTGCTTTCAGGGAAAGGGAGTTCAGTGCGCGTGGAGAGGTCGAGGCCCTAAGCGACGGCGAGGCACCAGCCACGCAGGGCCGGCGTGTGCCACAGAGCGCGTTCGCAGACGCGGCGCAGGTTCGCGGTCGCCGCGTCCGGGGTAGCCGCGATGATCGCGGCGGCGACGCGGAGGCGGTTGGGGTCGACGCGGGAGCGGATGTGCTCCACCCCGTCTTCGGGCCGGCTGTGGACCCAGATCAGATCGGTGACCGTTTCAGCGGTCAACCACGATGGCACCGGGCCGGAAGAGATGAGGGTCACCGCGACCAGATGCACGGAATCCGGTCAACTCTGCGCGGGTGGGGCGGGGTGCGGGCCGTCCCAGTCGAAACCCGTGCCGTCGGCGGTGATCCGGACGGCCGAGTGGTCCGCGACGACGTCGCTCGCGGCGGTGGCGCCCAGGCCGACGGTGAATGCCACGGCCAGGACTGCGCACACGATGCGTATTGAGTGGCCCACGACTGTTCTCTCCCGTTTCGTCAACCGATGCGGTGCCCGTGAAGGGTTCGCGGAACTCGCCCCGGTTTCCGTTGCGTTCTCCGCTGTTGAGGAAGATCCTGCCGTCCGCCCAGGGCGGTGTCACTGCTACGGGGATGGCACCAAGTCGCTTGGCAACTAAATGCAAGATCGTCTGGTTCCACAGACGGGCACTGCGTCGCCGCCCGCAGTGCACCGATGATGATCACCGACATCGAAAGGGGGATCGGTGCTGCAAGCACTCGGACTGAGCGCACTGACGGAGAACGTCTACAGGACGCTGCTGGCCCAGCCGGATTGGGGGGTCGACCGGATAGCCGCCGACCTGCACCTCTCGGAAACGGAGACACGTCAGGCACTCGACGAACTACTGGAACTGACGCTACTTCAGCCCGTGGCCGACTCCCGGACGCTGCGGGCCGTCAGCCCGGAGGTCGGACTGACCAGACTGCTCGCCCACAATCAGAACCAACTGCTCTTCCGCCAGCAGCAGTTGGAGAGCACCCGGACCGCGATCGCGGCCTTCTCCGCCGAGTACGTAGACCGCCGGCCCGATGACGAGATGGTCCTGCGGCTGGACTCCCTCGACGCCGTTCGCGACCGCCTGGAGGAGCTCGCGGCGACCGCGACCGAGGAATGCCTGTCCTTGATGCGCGGAGGAGCCGTCCGCCCCGATGCCATCCAGGCCGGCAAACACCCCAACCAGGTGGCGCTGGAGCGCGGCGTGGTCATCCGCAGCATCTTCCAGGACAGCTTCCGCAACGACCCCGACACCCTGCGCTACGCCCGGTGGTTGGCCGATCTGGGCGGGCTGGCGCGCACCGTGCCGGTCCTGCCGATCCGGCTGGTCATCGTCGACCGCAACATCGCCCTGATCCCGACCGACCCCAGCGACGGCCGCCGCGGCGCACTGGAACTGCACGGTGAGGCCCTCGTCCAGCCCCTGTACGCGCTGTTCGAGGAACTGTGGCGCACCGGGGCCGTCTTCGGCCGGCCCGCCCCCCGTGACGACCAGGACCTCACCGGGTCCGAACGCGCCCTGCTGCAACTACTGGGCCTCGGCCACACCGACCAGTCCGCCGCCCGCAAGCTGGGCCTGTCCCTGCGGACGGTGCGTCGGATGATGCAGGACCTGATGAACCGTCTGGGCGCGGAGAGCCGCTTCCAGGCGGGCGCCGAAGCCGCCCGGAAGGACTGGCTGTGACCGCGGGCAACGGGCGCCCTCGATAGGCAGCACGCCGGAGGCCGTTCTCGCGCAAGCGCGAGAACGGCCTCTCCCCCGGCTCGGCGGATTGGGAAGATCCACGACGGGGCGGTATGCAGAGCGCTGTTGTTCTCGAGGGACCCGCGCGGGGGTGACGGTGGCCGCGAACGGCCGCGCCGCGCCCGGCCCGCAGGGCGAAGGAGACCCACGGCGGTGCGACCGTGACGCTGGACCGCAACGCCTGGGACGCCCCGGTCGCCGTGATCGGCTGACCAACCGCCTTGCGAGGCGGCCTACTTGACGGGCGGGATCACCGCGTTGGCGAGCTTGAGGACGTAGCGCATGTCGGCCCCCTGGGTGGTCGTCGGGTTGAACGAGTAGACCATGCGGCGCTGCAGGTCACGGGTGGCGAAGGCGCCGCTGGTCCAGCCCGGGCGCGAGCCGGTCTTGCCCCAGAGGGTCACCCCGTTGATCTCGGTGCGGACCAGGCCCTTGCTCATGCAGGCGCGCTGCTGGCCGGGCATGCACTGCGGGTTGTTCACGTTGGGCACGTCGGGGACGGTGAAGAGTAGCTCCTGCTGGGCCGCGGGCAGCAGTCGGCCCTGGAACAGTGCGGTGAGGAAGCGGTCCAGGTCAGGGGCGCTGGAGATCAGACCGCCCTCGGCCCAGGGCCACGGGCTCTGCTCGGTGACGTCGACCTGGTGGCCGGTGCCGTCCGGGTCGGGGACCGTCAGGTAGGCGTGGGCCGCCGGGCGGGCCAGCCGGGCGTCGTCGCGGTCCGGGACGGCGGTGTCGCGCAGGCGCAGCGGCTGGATGATCCGGTGCTTGACCTCGTGCGCGTAGGAGTGGCCGGTGGCCTTCTCGATCAGCAGGCCGGCGATGAAGGTGTTGAAGCCGTTGTACTGCTGGCCGGTGCCCGGAGCGAAGATCATCTGCTGGCCGGCGAGGGTGGCGACCACCTGCTCGGGCGTCCAGCTGTCGAAGCGGTGCTCGACGAACCAGCCGGGCGTGCCGTCGCCCCAGGCACCGCTGCTGCCGTGCGGCAGACCCGAGGTGTGGTCCAGGAGTTGACCGACCTTCACCGGCGGGAAGTCGGCCGGCAGCAGACCCGGAAGGTACTGCTGGACGGTGCCCTCCAGGTCCAGCCGGTGCTCCGCGACCAGCTGGAGCACCACCGTCGCGGTGAACACCTTCGAGATCGACCCGATCCGGAACCGCCCCTCCGGGTCCGGCGCCGCTCCCGTCGCCCGGTCGCCGATGCCACCCGAGGTCTCGAACTGCCCACCGCTGCCCGCGACGCGCACCAGTACGCCGTTGACATCGGCGGTCGGGAAGCCGGCCACCACCTGCCGGACCGCCGCCCGGTCGAACGGCGGCAGCGAGACGGCGGACGAGGCCGTGGCCGACGCCACGGGTGCCGCCACCGCCGCCCCTCCGGTCCCCACGACCACGGCGGCGAGCAACGCTCCCGCAACCGCGAGAGTGGTCCAACGGCGGTTGCGCGCAAGGGTGTTCACGTTTCGGTGCTCCAGGTTCGTCGTCGATCGCTTCGTTCTGGAACGAGTCTCGCCGAGACCGGCCGCAGTGCCATCCGGGGCCGACCCTGACCGCACCCCGGCTCCGTGCCCTGACCTGCCGTCAGGGTCGGGGCCCGGTCTGCGGCCAGCCGAGGGCGGCTGCGGTGTAGAGGTCCTGGAGGGTGATCGGGCCCTCGTCGGCGGTCCGGTTCATGTAGTCGATCACCTGGCGGACCTGGGCCGGACTGGGCGCGACGCCCTCCGGGGTGCCGTACAGGTCACCGACGACGGCGGTGGCGCCGTCGGCGGAGCCGCCGCCGAGTTCGGCCAGCCGCGCGGCCGCCCGGAGGTCGCCCGGGGTGGGGACGGGGCCGTCGGGGAGCAGCCGGACGGCGGCGACCGCCTGGCGGACCTGGGGGGCGTTCGGCGCGCTGCCCTCGGGGGTGCCGAGGACCTCGCCGAGGAGGCCGGCGGCACCCCCGATGGAGCCGCCGCCGAGTTCGACCAGGCGGTGGGCGGCCCGGAGGTCGGCAGGGGTGGGGACGGAGTGCTCGCCGAAGGCGGTCCGCACCAGCCGTACGGTGCCGGTGAGTTGATCCTTCTGCCCGGGGGTGGCGGTCGCGTGGGAGAACGGCGGGTCGGCCGGCGGGAGGGCCTGGAGGACGTCGCGGACCAGGCCCGGGTCCTCGTCGAAGCGCAGTTCGCCGGTGCGGTTGTCCGGGGTGAAGGCCAGCTGGTGGTCGCCCGGCCGGTCGGCCCCGGTGGTGTCGGAGAGCGGGATGTCGACGATGAAGGGCAGCACGCCCCCCTCCTTGACCGGGTCGCGCTCTCCGTCGAAGAGGGTCACCTCCACCTGGACCGCACCGGAGTAACGGGCCATCGGATTGGGGTACTTGCCGTTGGAGACGATCTGTCCCGCGTCGCCGTGGGTGTCGCCCTCGCGCCAGGTCCGCTGGGCGCCGCCGGTGAGGGCCGGGCTGTGGGCGGGGGCACCGGGGATCTTGGCCCCGGCCTGGGCCCGCAGGCCCGCGTTCTTCACCGACTGGTCGGTCTGGACCGTACCGGCGGTGCTCGAGTTGGCCGGGCTCGACTCGACCTTGTCGTCGTTCGTCCCGTGCTCCAGGGAGACCACCTTCAGGCCGACCTCGACGCCCTTGCCGCCGCCGAGCGTGAGCCGCGAGGTCGGCAGGGTCGCCGACACGTCAGCACCCTGGGTGGCGCTGTTGAAGAGGGCCGAGAGCTGGCTGTGCGAGGTGACCGCGCCGACCACGGGCTCCATGTTCTCCCAGGTGGACTTGCCGAAGTACTCCGGGCCGCGCAGCCGCACCAGGTCCTGGACGCCGCCGACGTCCCCGAGGAAGCGCAGCACGTCGCTGTCGCGCAGCCCGCCCTCCCAGATCCGCTCCGGCGGGATCCGGACCTCGGTCGGCGCGGGCGCCTCGGTCGGCAGGACCAGGGGCGGCCTGTCGGTGGTCGGCTTCGCGCCGGCGGGCGGCACGGTCTCGCTGGTCTCGACGATCGTCTCGAAGCCGACCGTCGCGGTGCGCCGCTCGAAGGTGGAGGGGCCGATCAACGGCGTCCGGGTGATGGTGAACTGGAGCTCGGCCTCGCCCTGGTAGGCGCTGCCGGGCACCTTGGCCTTGGTGGCCGAGCCGGCCGAGGTGGCGGAGTTGTGGGCCTCGCTGTGGTCCTGGCCCTTGCCGCCGGTGCCGGTCAGACCGGCCGTCACCGAGACGGGTGCCCCGGGCACCGGGACGGAGGTCGCGACCGCGAGCCGGCCCTGGTGGCTCTCGCCCTTGCCCTTGGAGTCCGCGACCGAGTGCTGGACGTCCGTACCGGTGTTGAACTCGGTGGTCCCGGAGCCGCCCAGGTGGTCCATCTTGCCGCCGAGCACCGCGGTGACCCGGACGGTGGTGTTGCCGTGCTGGACGACGATCGCGTCCCCGGCGGTCATGCCCTTGAGGCGGGCCTGGAGGCGGTCGGGGGTCAGCTCCTGGTCCAGCTTGCGGCGGATGCCGTCGCGGTCGCCGCCGAACGGGTCGGCCTTCACCTTCGGCTGCGGGACCAGCTTTCCGCCGATTCCGGGCACCGGGGCGGGCTTCCGCTTCGCCTCGACCTCGGACAGGATCGACTGACCGAGCGTCATGCCGTCGACCCGCGGCCGGCCGGCGGGCAGGTGGACGTCGGTGACCACCGCCGAGGAGTCGAGACGCTTGCCGTCGACGTAGCCCTTCGGCTGCTTCGGCGGTTCGGGGGCCTTCTGGTCCTCGGCACCTTCAACGTCCTTGGGAGGAACGGCCGGTGACTTCGGGTCGGCGTCGCTCTTCGGGTCGGCGTCGCGCATCGGGACGGCCACCCGCGCCGTGGAGCCGACCGGCACGGTGACCGAGCCGTCGTCGATGCCGAGCCGCTTGAACGAGACCTTGACGTCGTACTCCACGCCGACGTCGAAGAACGCGGCCTCCTCGGTGTGCTTGGCCCGGTTGGAGGTCGAGCCGATGACCTCCACACCGTTGGCGTAGGTGCGGTCCGTCCGGTGGCCGTAGCCGCCGGTGACGTCCACCGGCGGGGTCTTCACCTTGACCTGGCCGCCGTACTCCGTGCGGGTGCGGTGGTCCTGGACGGTGCCGTGGCCCCGGGAGGTCCGGCTGCCCGACTCGAACTCGTAACTCCCCACCTTGGAATGGTACTTGGCGGCACCCAGTTTGGCCGTGACGGTGACCTCGGCCTTCCAGGTGGTACCCGACACCGTCTCGGTGATCTTCCCGCCCCGGGTGAGCTGGGAGAGCTGGGTCTTGAGCGCGACCCGGTCGAAGGCTTCGTCGATCCGCTGCCGGACCTCCTCGGACGGCTCTCCGTACTTGTCCTTGAGCACGTCCTCCACTTCGGCGCGGACCTTGTCTGCGCCGCTCAGGGTGTGGACGACGTAGGAGGCGTTCAGCTCGTGCCGCTCGCTCATCCGGGTCGGCGGGGCGTGGTCCTCCTTGGGACCGTCACCGTCATCGGCCGGGGCCGGGGCCGGGGCTTCAGCGGCCGGGGCCGGGCCCTCGGGCGGGGTGGCGGCCGGGCGCTTGAAGGCGACCGCACCGTCCTCGTGCTTCGGCGTCGGCTTCTTGACGGTGTCGAGGGCGTCCATGCTCACCTCGACGTCGAGCGGGGCCGAGGCGTCGCCGTCGCGGCCGGGCGTCTCGCCGTGCTTGCCGAAGTGCACGTCGACCATCAGCCTGGCGCCGTAGACCACCTGCGGCGCCTTGTACTTGCCGCTGGCGTAGACCCGGTCGGCGCGGCGGCCCTGGGCCCCGACGCGGTCCCGCTGGTGGCCGGAGGCGGTGGCGACGAAGTCGGCGGGGGGCGTGCCGTCCTTGGCGGAGAAACCCAGGTGGCCGTTGCCGGCGACGGTGCGCGACATCAACTGCCGGTCCACCCCGAAGGAGCCCGTCTCGTTCACCACGTTGAGCTCGGCACTGGTGTCGTCGCGGCGGTACGCCATCTGCTCGACCCGGGCGGTGGCCGTGATCACCAGGTCCTTCTTCCCCGGGACCTTGATCTCCAGCGGCTCGCCCCGGGTCATGCCGGTCAGCCTGGCAGCGAGGTTGGGCTGGCTGAAGCCCTGCAGCACCTGGTCCCTGACGGCGTCCCAGTCGTCGCCGAACTCCGCCCTGCCCTTCGCGTCCACGGCGTTGCGCAGCGCGGCGGTGCTCTCCAGGTCACGGACGACGACGGTCTCGCCGAGGCCGCCGCCCTCCTTCCAGACGGAGTCCGGCGGGCTGGAGATCTGCTCGGGCTGCGGGGTGGCGGGCTTGTCCGGCGTGGTGGTGTCGGCCTCGTCCACCATGAGCTTGACGTCCGCCGAACCCGCCTGGTGCGCGTCGGGCTTGCCGTTGAACGTCATGGTGAACTCGACGGTGCCGTCGTAACGGACGCCCGGCACCTTGGACTTGACGGTCAGTTGGGAGACCCGGTTGTTCCCCGAGATCTCGATCCGGTCCTGGCCCAGCCGTCCGGCGCCACCGCCGTTGATCAGGGCCGCGCCGGGCTTCAGGCCCAGCCCCAGCCCGAACTGCCCGGCGTGGCCACGGTTCTCGGCGGTGCTGCGGACCTGCTGGACGGTGGTGCCGATGTTGAACTCGGTGGTCGTCGGGACGCCGGTCTGGCGGAGGCCGCCGAGCCTGGCACTGATCTCCACCGTGCCGAGCGGCTTGCCGTTCCGGTCGGTGAGCGTGACGGTGGTCGGCTCGCCGGCCGTCATGCTCTTCAAGTCCGTCTGGAGACGGGCGAAGTCGACCTCGGAGAGCACCTTGTCCCGCATCGCGGGCCAGTCCTTGCCGAACTCCTTCTCCCCCGCCGCCTTCACCTGGTCGAGCAGCGCCTCCACCGGCCGGCCACGCTGGGGGCCGCCCTCGGGGCCGCCGTGCGGGGAGAGGTCCAGCACGATCTCCTGGCCGCCGATCCTGCCCCCCTGAAGCCGCGGCGGCGCCGTCCTGACCTGGTCGGCGGGCACCGTGTCGAGGGTCTGCGGCACCGCGACGGTCACGCCGAGGTCCACCGTGCTGGTGTCCTTGCCGGCCTCGGGGTGGACCGGCTTGCCGTCGTGGCGCAGGTCGGAGAAGTCCAGTTCCAGCTTCATCGTGGAGTCGAAGACGTCGACCGGCACGGAGGTCTTGGACCGTGCCACCATCCCGCCGAGGTCGACGTTGACCCGGCCCTGGCCACGGTCGTGGAAGTACCCGGCAAGCTGGGCGGGTTCGGCGATGCCGGCCGTCTGGCGGGTCTGCAGGCCGAGGTTGAACCCCCACTGGGAGTTCTTGGTGCCGCCGAGGGAGACCGTGCGGTCGGCCCCGTTCTCGAACTCGATCTTCAGCGGCTCCTGGGGCTTCTGCGGGTCGTTGGTCTTTTTGAGGTCGGACGCGGTGACGGCGCCGCTCAGCTTCACGCCACCGCTGAAGCCGTTGCCCTCGAAGGGGACCGTCACTGTCTCACCCCGGGAGAGCGCACCGACGATCGGGCGCAGGGTCGCCGGGCTGAAGTGGGCGTCGGCGAAGGCCTTGACCACGGCCGGGTCGCCCGGCACGGCCTGGGTGAGGACGGCGACGACCTGGTTCCGGACGGCCTGCTCGTTCTTGCTGAGGCCGACCACGAGATCGGAACCGGCGATCGGACGAGGGGCCGACGGGTCCTGCTTCGGGGGCTCCTGGGGCTCGTCGTCCTTGGGAGGCTCGGGCTGGTCGTTCTCCTTCGGCGGCTCCTGGGACTCGTCGTCCTTCGGGCGCTCGGGCTGGTCGTTCTCCTTCGGCGGCTCCTGGGACTCGTCGTCCTTCGGGCGCTCGGGCTGGTCGTTCTCCTTCGGCGGCTCCTGGGGCTTGTCGTTCTCCTTCGGAGGCTCGGGCTTGTCGTTCTCCTTCGGTGTGGTCTCGGTGTCCGGCTTCGGCGTGGTCGCGGGCCCATGGGCGACCGGGGCCGGGCCACTGCCGTCGTAGTGCTCGCCGCGGTGATAGACCGTCACCGGCCGCCCGGTGCTCGGGCCGAAGACCGCCAGGGGGACGCCGGCGTGGTTGACCACGCGCAGGCGGAGGCCCAGCGCGTGGGCCGCGGCGGCCGGCAGCATCTCGCCGTGGTCCGTGCCCCAGCTGCCCTCCCAGGACCCCACCGTCCTGAGCAGGCCCGCCCGTTCCTGCTCCGTCGGCGGCGGCGCGTTGGCGGTGATGTGGTCGACGACGATCTGTTGGAGCTCCGGGAGGTTCATCCCCGTGAAGTTGGCCTCGGCGCCCTCGGGGAGGTACTGGACCAGTTCCGCCTCGATGATCCTCGTCCGACTGGGCAGCTGGCCACGGTAGTTGGAGACGATCTCCGACGGCCAGCTCTCCGGCGGCAGCCCGCTGAAGTGGGCCTCGATCCGGGACTGCAACTGCTGCGCCGCACTCCCCTGCGCCGATGAAGACCCGTCCACCAGGCCGGGTGCGCTGACGGCGAGCGAGTGCAGCAGGCAGAGGCCGTCGCCCGGCACCGGCACCCGCGGCCCGGGCGGCAGGAAGCCGGCGTCCGAGCCGGGGCGCTCGGGGGCGCGGCGCTCGGGGGCGCGGCGTTCGGTGGCGGGGTCGTGGTCCGGGTCGGCATGGGGCTCGGGCGTGGTGGGCGCGCGGTCGGGGCCGAGGGGGACGGCGAAGACGCCGTTGTCGCCGTTGTGGAGCGGCTGCTTGCCCCGGCGGCCGGTCTGCGGGTCGACGTAGGTGACGGTGCCGTTGTGGTTCACGGCGGTCCAGGAGTGCGAGCGGCCGTCGGCGTCGACGGTGGTGACGGCAGCCGAGGAGCCGTGGCCGGTCCGGACGAGGGTCCGCTCCAACCGGTCGAAGGCGGCCGGGCCGTTGCCGAGGTCGGAGAAGCGGGCGCCGAGGTTCTCCTCGATGCGGTCGCGGCCGTTCCGCTCGCCGAGCGCGGACGGGTTGCCGTCGGCGTCGAGGTCGGGCGTCCTGGCGGCGGCGGGAGTGGGGTTGCCGTGGAAGGTGTCGAGGAAGGCGAGGGTGGCGTCGACGCAGTTGTTGCTGCGGCCAGGGGAGTTGGGCCCGTCGCCGTTGATGGCCGCGGTCCAGTCCCCCTTGTTGGGGTCGAGGTACGGGTCGTTCGGGTCGCGCGGCGGGAGTGCCTGCTTCAGGCGCTCGCGGTCCTGGCTGGTCGGATCGGTCAGACCGCCCTCACCACCCCGAGGACGGCCGGCCGTGGCGGGCGGACGGGGCGTCGACGGAGCCCCGGGGGTGGGGGTGGGAGCGGCACTACGCTCCGGGCGCGGGCGAACGGGGGTGGGCGTCGGGGCGGGCTCGGGCTTGGCCTTCGCCGTCGGCGCGGGCGTGGGCGTGGGCGTGGTGACGGGCGCCGCCTCCTGCGAACCGGCGCTGCGGCGGCCACCGTTGACGGGGCCGAGCGCCATGGGGCTGACGGGTGCCTGAACCGGGGCCTCGGCCGACCGGGCGGGCGGCACCGACGGACCGTCAGGAGTGCTCGGGGCGGCGGCAGTCTCGTGGGACGGCGCCCGCATCGCGGTCGGACCGCCGCTCGCGAGGCGGACTCCGTCGGTGTGCGGCGCACCTGCGGTGTGGCCGGAGTTCGGAGCGCCATCGCCTCGCGGCGGCGCGGACGAGGCCGGAGCGTGGGAACTCTCCTGCGGGGAGGGCCTGTTGTCCGATACCGGGGCGGACTCGTGCGACGGCGACGGCGACGGAGCCTCGGACCGTGGAGACGGAGTCTCGGGCCGCGGGGACGGCGCCTCGGCGTGCGGAGTCGGTGTCTCGGCGCGCGGGGCTGTGGTCTCCGTGTGCGGGGTCGGCACCGTGGGAGCGGGAGTGGTGTCCGGGGCGCTACGCGGAGCCGGAGGCTCGTACGGGGCGAGCGGGGACGGGGCTTCCGTACGCGGGGTGGTGGTGCTCGGGCCCTGGTAGGGGGTGGTGTCCCGGGTCGGGTTCGGGGTGACGGTGTCGTGGCCGGGGGTGGCAAAGGTGCGCGGGGCGTCGGGGTTGCGGGGTGTAGGCGTGGGCGCGTGGGTCGTGCCACCGTCCGACGCGGGGCCGCGCGAGGCGGGAGCGTCGAAGTCGCCGCCGCCACGGGTGTGGTGGCCGTCGCTGCCGATCGGGGAGAGCATCGACGGGTCGACCTCGGTGCCGTTCCCGTGGGTGTCGGGCTTGCCCGGGGAGGATGCCCCGTGCTCACCGTTCGAGGAACCGTTGCCACCCGCGCCTCCGGACGTACTGTTCCCCGAACTCCCCTCCCCCGAACCTGAGTTGTCCGTACCGACCGCACCCGGACCGTCGCCGCCGCCCCCGGTGAAGTCGGAGGCGTCGGGGATGTCCGAGGAGTTGAACTTCCCCTTGAGCGCGGAAGCCCCCCGCATGATGGCCGGACTGCCCGCCCCGCTCAACGCGGACCCACCCAGCCCCGAGGGATCGACCTCGCCGGTGAGCGCGAACTGCGTGAACGCGTCCGCACCGACGTCCGTGATCGCGCCCTCGACCATCTGCGCCGGCAGGGAGTCCATCCGCTTGCCGATCAGCTTGTTGCCCGCCGCGCCGAGCCCCTTGCCGAGCACACCACCGGCCGCGCCACCGATCGCACCACCGGCCGCGCTCATCCCGAGCTCCTTGCCGTCCAGCTCCTTACGGTTGCCCGCCGCCAACTGGATCGACTGAGCGAGCAAGTTGATGGCGACCTCCTGGAAGGCCTCCTTCAACGCCAAGATGATGATCTCCTTGGCCAGCTTCTTCAGAATCTGCTGGACCGTCATCTTGCTGACCTGGATCGCCGCCGGGATCGCCGCCATCGACGCACCCGCCGTCACCGGCGCCGCCGCCTCCGCCGTCGCGATCTCGAACGCCAGAATGCCCAACTGCGCCACGATCGAGATCTTCGCGGTCTCCGTGGAGTTGGCCATCGCCTCCAGGCTGTCGGCCATCGAATTGCACGCCTTGACCATCCCAGGGAAGAAGCCGGGCTTCTTCCCGTCGGCCGGCAGGGTGAGCGTCTCCCACTTCTTCGACAACTCGTCCATCGCGCCGCCCTGCTGACCGTCCAGCGCGCGCTTCATCGCCGAATCGGCGGCCCGCCCGCCCTCCTCCACGGACGCCGCGGCGGACCGCCAACGGCGGGCCATGTCCCGCATCAGATCCTCGTCGCCCTCGGGCCAACGCGAACCGGCCAGCAGCATCAGCACCCACTGCAGGGGCTCCGGGAGTTCGACAGCCATCTTGGACCCGTACCCCTATACGAAAGACAGTTGACCGACGGAACAGCGCGCACGCGAACCTCAATCAATCCGTCCCGCATGACCACGGGGTGCCGCCGAGCGGCAGCGGAAGCGACCAGCAGGTTAAGGGAGTTGGACGATCCCCGCCCACAGGCCGCTTCCCCTTGACAACCCCGAAAAGGCAAGAGCCCTTCGGGCAACACCACATGCCCCAGAGGGCAACGCGCCTCAGCCGATGGTCAGCACCCGGTCACCGAAGTCAGCGACCATGCGGAGCCGGCCTCCGAGGGCCTCGACGTAGGCACGCACCGTCGCGAGGGCGGCGGCATCGAGGTCACCGCTCTCCAACCGGGACACATTGGGCTGGGTGATGCCGATGATCTCGGCGACCTCGACCTGGGTCAGATGCTGCCCCAGGCGGCTCACGGCTGCCGTCAGGCGCGGCAGGTGCCGGTGGTCCAGTCGATGGGGGCGGTGGGCTGGGAGTGGTGCCACTCGGGGGTGAGGAGGTCGCGGTCGAGTTGGGTGGCGGCGGTGGGGTCCTCGACGATGTAGCCGAAGTCCTGGAGCCAGGCGGGGTAGAGGTTCTTGGAGCCGATGTAGAAGGCCGAGTCGTCGACCGCGACCAGCTTGTGGTGCAGGGCGTACGGGCGGCCGTCGGCCCAGGTGGGGGTGGGGGCGGCGCGGAAGGTGGCGAGTTGGAGGTTGCCGCACATCGTGGTGGTGGCCTTGCCCTGACTGCCCGTCAGGGCGGCGAGCCGGGCCTTGAGGACGTCGCTGATCTCGGTGAGCGACTTGATCTGGGAGTAGCCGCCGCTGCCGACGGTGCCGCGGTTGGCCGGGTCACTGACCACGATCCGCACCTTGACGCCGGCCGCCAACTTGGCCGCGAGCAGGTCGTAGAGACGGGAGTCGTAGCGGGCCAGCGGCGGGCAGGTGGAGTTGAGGTCCTGCTGGGAGATCTCGACGTGCCGCCGGGCGCTGCCGATGAGGGCGCGCAGGGCGTTCTCCTCGGGATTGACCGTCTCGTAGTCACGGTTGGCGTTGGTGTTGTCGGCGAGGGTGAGCGGGCCGCACTTGGCGTCGGCCGCGCCGGGGACCGGTCCGGGCCGGTAAACAGACTTGGGGTCTTTGTCCTTGATCCCGACACCGAGACCGCCGACGGCGATCACCGGGACGTTGCCGGTGGCGAGCGCGACCGGGTTGAGCTCGCGCTCGATCGACGGGCGGCAGGCGCCGCCGTCGGAGGAGGCGAACCAGGCCAGGTCGAAGACGCCGGTCCGGCTGCAGGTCCACTCCCAGAGGGTGTCCAGGTACCGGGCGGCGGAGGTGGCGGCGGGGCCGGTCAGCGCGAGGTCGACGTCCGAGACGGGGTGGGTGGTGTCGAGGTAGTCGTTCTTCCAGCCGTTGATGCCACCGGCGATGACGGTGCGTCCGTCGACCACCAGCAGCTTGGAGTGGTTCCAGGCGAAGGCGGTGCGCGAGGTGGTCATCGAGGCGATGTTGAGGCTGACCGACGCAGCCGCCGGGCCGAGCTTGGCGATCAGCTCGTCGCGGTAGCGGGCGGGGATCACCGTGGAGTGGTAGACCGGCGCGGCGCCGGCCAGGATCCGTACGACCGGGCGGTGCCCGGCCGCCACCGAGGCCTTGAGGCCGGCCACCAGGGCGTCCTGGAAGCCCCCTTCGGGGAACGGCGCGAGGGTCGATACGTCGACGGTCCGGGTGGCGGCCGCGACGTCCGCGGTCATCTTGGCGAGCAGCGCGCGGGTGCCCGGCCGGTCGGTGCAGGTGGGGTCGCCCCAGCAGCCGGGCGTCTGGAGCAGCCAGCCCGCCGGGTCCCCGGCCATCCCGGCGAGGCTGTTGCCCTCGGTGCGCTGCCAGACCGTGCCCTCCAATCCGGGCGAGACCTCCCGCAGTACGCGCTCGACGGCGTCGAGGTGGTCGGTGCCCAGGCTTCCGGCCGCGCCCGCGCCGGCGCCGGCATGGGCCGGCAGGGCGGGTGCGAGGGCGAGCAGGGCGCCGGTGGCAGTGGCGAGGACGGCGTGCAGGGCACGGACGGGGCGGCGGGAGCCGGGTCGGGACACGTGACGATCCTTCAGAATGTGCTGTGTGGTGTGTAGTTCACCGCTCGGACACCCTGAGATTACTGAGGGGTAACATCCCTTCACATCCCCCCTCCGGCCCCCGCCGTTCGACGGGCGCCTGCCCCGTCGCCCGGTCGCCGATGCCACCCGAGGCCTCGAACTGCCCACCGCTGCCCGCGACGTAGACCAGCGCGCCGTTCACGTCGGCGGTCGGGAAGCTGGCCAGCGCCTGCCGGACCGCCGCCCGGTCGAACGGCGGCAGCGAGACGGCGGACGACGCCGCGGGTGCCGCCGCAGGTGCGGCCACAGCCGCCCCTCCGGTCCCCACGACCACGGCGGCGAGCAACGCTCCCGCGACCGCAAGGGTGGTCCAACGGCGGCTGTGCACAAGGGTGTTCACGTTTCGGTACTCCTGGCCGGTCGTCACTGCCCTCCGTCCCGACCGAGCCTGTCCGACCAACGCCGCGCCGCCATCGGGGATCAACCCCGACCGCTCCCTGGCACCGTTCCCCGATCTTCCGTCAGGGTCGGTCCGTCGGACGCTTCTTGTGTAAAAGGTTGACCGCACGCACCCGCTGGTGCACGCTGCCGCCATCAACTCCTGAACGGCCCTGTACATGCCGGAACGGCTTCCGCATTTTGTTAGCGCTAACAATCGTGGCGGAGCCGTGGGCCGGTGCCCTGAATTCCTGTCCACCCACAGCGAAGGAAGAGCTCATGAAACGCAGGTCGTCACTCCCCACCACGCTGGCGTCGTTGCTCGCCGTCGTGGCCACGGTCAGCATGGCGCTGGGCTCCGGCCCGAGCGCTGCCGCCGCCCCGGCCCGGGCCGACGCCGCCCCGGTCGCAGCAGCCGCCGCACCCGCCACCGCCGGCGGCCTCGCCGCCGGAAGCGGCGGCTGCGGCAAGGCGCCGTCGCTGTCCAGCGGCTCCCGCACCATCACCAGCAGCGGCCAGAACCGCAGTTACATCCTGCAGGTCCCCGCCAACTACGACCAGAACCGCGCCTACCGGGTGGTCTTCGGCTTCCACTGGCGGGGCGGTTCCGCCAACGACGTCGACTCCGGCGGCACCGACGGCTACAACTGGTCCTACTACGGGCTCAGGAAGCTGGCGGACAGCGACAACAACGGCACCATCTTCGTCGCGCCCCAGGGCTTCGACGCCGGGTGGGCCAACTCCAACGGCCGGGACGTCACCTTCGTCGACGACATGGTCCGTCAGATCGAGGACGGCCTCTGCGTCGACACCACCCAGCTCTTCGCGGGCGGCTTCAGCTTCGGCGGCGGGATGAGCTACGCGCTCGCCTGCGCCCGGGCCACGGTCTTCCGCGCGGTCGCGGTCTACGCCGGGGCCAACATCAGCGGGTGCAGCGGCGGTTCCCAGCCGATCGCGTACATGGGCCTGCACGGCCTGCGCGACAACGTGCTGCCGATCGACCTGGGCCGGGGCCTGCGCGACCAGTTCGTCCGCAACAACGGCTGCACCCCGCAGAACCCGCCGGAGCCGGCCCCGGGCAGCCTGACCCACGTCGTCACCACCTACTCCGGCTGCAAGTCCGGGTACCCGGTGGTCTGGGCCGCGTTCGACGGTGCGGGCCACGACCCGGGCCCGATCGACGGGTCCACCGGTGACGGCTGGCGCACCTGGACCTCCGGCGAGGTCTGGAAGTTCTTCAGCCAGTTCGGCTCCGGCACCACCCCGCCGAACCCGAACCCCGGCACCGGCCAGCAGCTCGTCGGCCAGGCGTCCGGCCGCTGCGTGGACGTCCCCGGCTCCGCCACCACCAACGGCACCCAGACCCAGCTCTGGGACTGCCACGGCAACACCAACCAGCGCTTCACCCTGACCTCGGGCAAGCAGCTCATGGTCTACGGCAACAAGTGCCTGGACGCCTCGGCCAAGGGCACCAGCAACGGCACCGCGGTGGTGATCTGGGACTGCAACGGCCAGACGAACCAGCAGTGGAACGTCAACTCCAACGGCTCGATCACCGGTGTCCAGTCGGGCCTGTGCCTGGACGCCACCGGCACCGCCACGGCGAACGGGACCAAGGTCCAGCTCTGGGCCTGCTCGGGCGCGGGCAACCAGCAGTGGACCCTGCGCAGTTGACCAGGGCTCCGGGGTCGGGGGGGGGGGGGGGCGGGGGCCCCCCCCCCCCGGGGGCGCCCCCCGGGCCCCGGGGGCCCCCGCCCGGGTGGGCCG
>NZ_JBVJLD010000010.1:34796-37115 GCF_055584905.1 Kitasatospora sp. NPDC088742
CCCGCGCAGCCCCGGGCCATCGGGCTCAAGGTAACCCGTGGGCCCCCGCGGGGGCGCGGCAACACCCTGTGTGCGGGGGCCCCCTGCGCGGGGGGGGGGGGGGGGGCGCCCCCGGGCCCCCCCCCCACCCCGGAGCGGCGTTCCCGACGGTCTCCCGGAACGCCGACCGGGTGTGCTCGAACTGGCCTGTCCACGGGGCGAGTTCGAGAAGTGAATGCGGATGGCACCCTTGACGTCCCGTCACTTCATGGCTTCACTGGACACCGTCCGACCCGGCATGCCCACCCCCACCTTCGGGCACACCGGCCGTCCGGCCCCACCCCCCACATCCCGGCAGAACCCCAGGGAGCCCTTCCGTCACCCCATAATGGGAGCGCTCCCACACTCCTGTCCGGGTCAGCCCAGAGAGGACCAGCGACGTGCTCCACCCCGTACGCCGCCTCCGCGACGCCCTGCTGGCCGTCGCCCTCGCGTCAACCGCGCTCGCCATCCCCACAGTCGCCACGGCTGCCACTACCGCCGCCGCTGCCACCCCGGTCGGCTCCGGCTACTGGCACACCAGCGGACGCCAACTGCTCGACGAGGCGAACCGTCCCGTGCGCATCGCGGGCATCAACTGGTTCGGCTTCGAGACCGCCAACTACGTCCCGCACGGCCTGTGGGCCCGGGACTACAAGAGCATGATCACCCAGATGAAGTCACTGGGGTACAACACCATCCGGCTGCCCTACAGCGACGACCTGTTCAAGGGCACCTCGCCGGTGAGCCTCAACACCTCCGGCGGGATGAACACCGACCTCCAGGGCCTCAACTCCCTTCAGGTGATGGACAAGATCGTCGACTTCGCCGGGACGAGCGGCCTGAAGGTCATCCTCGACCGCCACCGCCCGGACTCCGCCGGACAGTCGGCGCTCTGGTACACCTCCGCCGTCCCCGAGTCGACCTGGATCTCCAACCTCGGTGCGCTGGCCACCCGTTACGCGGGCAAGCCCGCCGTGATCGGCATCGATCTGCACAACGAGCCGCACGACCCCGCCTGCTGGGGCTGCGGCGACACCACCGTCGACTGGCGCCTGGCCGCCGAGCGGGCGGGCAACGCCGTCCTCGCGGCCAACCCCCGACTGCTGGTCTTCGTCGAGGGCGTCCAGACCTTCAACGGCAGTTCGTACTGGTGGGGCGGCAACCTCCAGGGCGCCGGCCAGTACCCGGTGCGGCTGAACGTGCCGAACCGGGTGGTGTACTCCGCGCACGACTACGCGACCAGCGTGGCCCAGCAGAGCTGGTTCAGCGACCCGTCCTTCCCCTCCAACATGCCGGGCATCTGGGACAAGAACTGGGGCTACCTCTTCCAGCAGAACCTCGCCCCGGTCTGGGTCGGCGAGTTCGGCACCACGCTGCAGGCGAGTGTCGACCGGACGTGGCTCAAGGCGCTGGTGCAGTACCTGCGCCCGACCGCGCAGTACGGCGCGGACAGCGTCGGTTGGACGTTCTGGTCGTGGAACCCCAACTCCGGTGACACCGGCGGGATCCTGAACGACGACTGGACCACCGTCAACACCACCAAGGACGCCTACCTGGCGGACGTCAAGGCGCCCGGCTTCGGCCCCTCCGGCCCGGGCGACGGCGGGGACACCACGCCGCCCTCCACCCCGGCCGGCCTGACCGTCACCGGCACCACCGCGAGCACCGTCTCGCTCTCCTGGACCGCCGTGACCGACAACACCGCCGTCACCAGCTACGACGTCTACCGCGGCACCACGCCGGCCGGAACGGCCACCGGCACCGCCTTCACCGACACCGGCCTGACCGCCGCCACCGCCTACGCGTACACCGTCCGGGCCCGTGACGCGGCCGGCAACGTCTCGGCCGCCTCCGGCTCCGTGACCGCCACCACCGCGACCGGCGGCACCACCAGCGGCTGCAAGGCCGCCTGGCACCTCGACAACCAGTGGGGCTCGGGCTTCACCGCCACGGTGACGGTGACCGCCGTCACCGCCACCAACTCCTGGACGGTGAACTGGTCCTGGCCCAACGGCCAGCAGCTCACCAGCTCCTGGAACGCCACCGTCCAGCAGTCGGCCGCCACCGTCACCGCCACCAGCCTCGGCTACAACGGCGCGCTGGCGGCGGGTAGTTCGACCTCCTTCGGACTCCAGGGCACCTGGTCGGGCAGCAATACGGCCCCGGTGCTCACCTGCACGGCGGCCTGACGCGCCGTCGGCTCCGTACCGGCCCCGGGGGGGGGGGGGGGGGGGGGGGGGGGGGGGGGGGGGGGGGGGGGGCGGCGGGCGGGGGGGGGGGGGCGCGGGGGCGGCCGGC
>NZ_JBVJLD010000010.1:37125-68678 GCF_055584905.1 Kitasatospora sp. NPDC088742
CCGCGGCGCGGGCCCCCCCGCCCCCCCCGCCGCCCCCCCCCCCGCCCCCCCCCCCCCCCCCCCCCCCCCCCCCCCCCCCCCCCCCCCCCCCCCGGGGCCGTTGACCGCGCCGCGTTCCGAATCTTCTGAGTGGTCGTCAGACCGGCAGGTCACGGCGGCTCTTGAGGGGGCCGACGAGGAGGGTCAGCGGCGAGGCGGCCATCACGGCGGCCACGATCCACAGGGTCGGCCGGAGGCCGATCGCCTCGCCCAGCGCGCCGCCGAGCAGGCCGCCCAGGGGGATGGTGCCGAAGTTGAGGAACATCATGCTGACGCTGACCCGGCCGAGCAGCGGGCGCGGCGTGTAGAGCTGGCGGAAGCTGCCCCGGATGACGTTGCTGACCACGGTGCCGAGGCCGATCAGCAGGCCGCCGCCGACGAGCAGGGCCAGCCGGGGGCCGGGGGCGGTGAGCGGGATGACGAGGGCGGACGGGACGGTGGCGAAGAGGGTGAGCAGCAGGCCGCGGGCGGTGCCGAGGCGGGCCCCGATGCGGGTGGCCAGGGTCGCGCCGAGCACGCCGCCGAGGCTGATGCCCGCCATCAGCAGGCCCACCAGGCCGGTCGGGAGGCGGAGTTCGCGGATCAGGAAGACCATCAGAACGGCCTGGTAGGCGATGAACGCCAGGTTGAACAGCGCGCCGAAGACGGCGAAGACCCGGAGGTAGGGGTCGTGGGCGACGAAGCGCAGGCCCTCGCGGATGTCGCGGCCCAGCGTGGTGTTGGCCCGGCGCTCGACCGGCGCCTCCTTGGCGCGGATGCCGAGCAGGCAGACGGTGGAGACGGCGAAGGTCCCGGCGTCGGCGAGCAACCCGCCGAGGACGCCCAGGACTTGGGTGATCCCTCCGGCCAGGCCGGGGCCGGCGACCTGGGCGAAGGCCTCCGAGCCCTGCATCTTCGCGTTGCCCGCGGCCAGCTCCTCCTTGGGCAGCAGCGAGGGCAGGTAGACCTGGTAGGCGGCCTGGAAGAAGACGTTGGCCGTGCCCAGGAGCAGTGCGGTGAGGGCGAGTTGGGCGAAGGTGAGCACGCCCAGCCAGGAGCTCACCGGGACGCTGACGAGCAGGGACATCGACAGCAGGTTGCAGCCGGCCATCAGCGGGCGCCGGGCCATCCGGTCCACCCAGGCACCGGCGGGCAGACCGATCAGGAGCCAGGGCAGCCAGGTCATCGCGGTGAGCACGCCGACCTGGAAGGCGGAGGCGTCCAGCACGGTGACGGCGGCGAGCGGCACGGCCACACCGCTGATCCCGCTGCCGACCTTGCTGGCGCTCTCGCCGAACCAGAACAGCCGGAAGTCGCGCCCCCGGTACGGAGCGGCGGAGGCGACGGCACCGGCCTCGGAGGTGTCGGAGGTTGCCGTGGAGGTGGTCACGGCTGGGCCGGCATCCCGTAGGCGAAGACCAGCACGGGCCGGCGCTCGCGCCCGTCGTCGGGGATCTCCCGCGTCCCCCACTTGAGTTGGATCGCGATGATCTCCCGCCCCATCTCCTCCAGCTCCTCCGGGGTGAGCATCATCCAGCGGTCGGCGACGAACGAGGGGTCCACCCACTCCTCGGGCTGCTCGGCGAGCAGCCACTCGCGCGCGGCGGTGGTGTGCCGGTCGAGCAGCATCGACTGGACGGTCTGCGACACCAGCGCCCCGGCCGGGTCGGCGGCGAAGTCGCTCTGCGTCCAGGAGAGGTTCTCCGAGGAGCGGCGCCACCACCGTTCCCGCTTGTCCCGGGCGAGTTCGGGCGCCTCCTCGATGATCCCGGCGGCGCCCAGCACCCGGAGGTGGTGGCTGACGTTGCCGACGGCCTGGCCGGTGCGCTCGGCGAGCGTGCTGGCGGTGGCGGGGCCGTAGGCGCGGAGGATGTCGGCCAGGCGGCGGCGGAGGGGGTGGGCCAGGGCGGCGAGCCGTTCGGAGTTCTTGATCTGATCCTCTGTCATACGGTGATCCTGGCATGCACAAGAGTTATTGTGCAATACCTCTTGTGCAATGAGGAGACCTTGCCGGGCACGGCACTAGGATGACGACCCCGCCGACCGGAACGCCCTCGGGCCGACACTGGAGGGGCATGACCTGAGCTGCCTGTTGGCCGAGCCGACCGACTTCCACGACGGCACCGAGGTGGACCTCGCGACCGGGATCGAGCTGGTCCGGGTGATGCTGCGGGAGAGCGGCGGGTGGTGCCGCCTGGAGGCGGCGGACCGGTTCTTCGTGCACCTCGGATGGTGCCGGTACATGTGCGTCGGCACGACTGGCCTGTGCCGGTCATGGCTTGGCCCCGGCGACATGACTGAGGCCAGCGGTCCACCGGGGCTTTCGCGACCATGGCAGCGGGATCAGGGGCGGTCGGGGTCTGTCACCGGTTGCGGCGGCGAGCCTCGCCGAGGGCCTCGGCTGCCTGAATGACCCTCCAGCTTCTCGCCGGCAGAAAGGACAGCCACGGCGGACGGTCCGCCGAGTAGCGGCAACTCGGGCCGTTCTATGGCCAGGTGCCGACAAGGACCGGCTCGGGCCGTAGCGCGATCCCGGTCACGTTCTCGACCCGTGCAACCCGTGACGTGCCGGCGGCCTGGGTGAGGAAGGCGGTCAACTGCGGCCGCACGTCGGCGGGGAAGCCCGGGTGCGGGCCAGTGGCCGTCTGCACCGCGCGAGGCCCGCCGGGAACATGCACAACCGTGCCGCAGATACGCTGGGGGCGGCGGTCGCCCTCGCGGACCGTGGTGGCCGTGATGTGAATGTGGTCGTCGGCATGACGGACCACGATCCACCAGCAGCCGTGGTCGTCCCGGTCGGGGGCGATGCCGGTGGCGTGAACGACCTCGCGGATCCCGAGGACACCGCCGCGCGCGCCGGGGCGGCCCGGCTGGCCGTGGTGCCGGAGGGCCCCGGCGTGCTGCCCGATGCCGTGCTCCCCGACGCCGACGGTGTGGTGCGGGTCCGGGGGACGACTGACGGGGCGTCAGGGGCGGCGGGCGAAGGGCCAGGACTCGATGTCGCGGTAGTAGATGGGGCCGGGGCCGCGGCCGATGTTGCTGCCGACCAGGTGGAGGCGGTCGGTGAGCCAGGGCGTGCCGGTGAAGGTGGCCAGGGTGGTGGCGGCTTCGGGGACGCTGATGCGGTCGTCGCGGCGGGCGCGGGCCAGGGTGAGGTGGGGGCGCAGCGGGCGGTCGGGGAAGTCGATGCCGCAGGACCTGACCAGGGTGCGGACCTCGGTGGCGAGCCGGTGGAGGCCGTCGAGGTCGCCATCGATGCCGCTCCACAGCAGGCGGTCGTCGAAGTGGCCGCCGCCGCGCAGGGCGAGCCGGAGGGCGGGGCGGGCGGCGGCCGTGCCGGAGAGGGCGGAGCGGAGCAAGGGGACGGCGGTGGTGGGGAGTTCGCCGAGGAAGGCGAGGGTGATGTGCCAGTCCTCGATGCGGTTCCAGCGCAGTGGCGGGTGGGCGGCACAGGCCGGCCGCAGGGCCCGGGCGAGTTCGTCCTTGGCCTCGTCGGGCGGGGCGAGCGCCACGAAGACGCGCCGGGTCGGGGGCTCGGGGTGATCGTCCACCAGGACATTCCAGCACCTCGTGGGCACTGGACCCGCAGCGGGCGGGACGTGCATCACGGACAGGCGGGACATTCCGGACCCTTGCGTGGACATGCCATCAATCGAGTCCCTTCGGACGAGGGCATACAGATCCCTGACAATCGCTCATATGGACGCCCCGGCTCGGCATAATTCCGGTGGAGGACTCGTGGAGACCTTCACAGGATGCAGAGGGGGGTTCCGTGATCTCGCCCGATCAGACCGGAGAGCTCGTCGAGGCCATCTACACCTGGGCCCGGTCAGTGGAGGTCGCGTTCGGCCAGGGGGAACCGGGGCGGGGAGCCGGGGTCTGGGAGAACGCCGCCCACCAGGTGACCGCGGCCGTGATGTCGGCCCGGCGACGGGTGCTGCTGGTCGAGCCCGCCGACAGCCTGGCCGGGCGCCGGTGTTGGCTGCGGGTGCTGACCGGGACGCTGGCCGACAGCGCGCGGCGGGGCCGGGACGTCCGGCTGCTGCTCGGCGGCAAGCAGCCGGAGCGGACGGCGGACTGGGCCGCGCTGGACCACCTCCAGCGGGCGGGGGTGGTGCTGCGCGTGATGCCAGGACCGGTCCAGCCGATGCTACTGGCGGACGCCGTGGTGCTGCTGGGATCGGCCCGAGAGGGCGAGCCGGGGTCGGGCGGGGTGCTGCAGGTGACGGAGCAGCCGACCGCGCAGCTCGCCGAACAGCTGGCGACGGTGCTCTGGGAGAACGGCGAGCCGAGGTGACGACGCCCGGGACCCCTGCGCGCCCGGCGGTGTGAGGAGCCGTCAGCCGCGCCGGATGTCACGGCGCAGCCGCCAGACTGCCAGGGCGCCGAAGACCACCGTCCAGGCGAGCAGCCCGGCCACCGGGGTCAGGACCTCGCCGCCCGAGACGGCGGCGCGGGCGAGCGCGCCGGAGCCGTACGCCGGGGTGAACGGGGCGATCCTGCCGAGCAGTTGGGGCAGGACCTCCAGCGGGATGAAGAGGCCGCCGAAGACCGCCAGCAGGGCCAGGCCGGGGCCGGCCAGCTGCATCACGTTCTCGGAGGGCAGCAGCAGCCCGCAGAGCAGCCCGAGGACGGCGAACAGCAGCGCGGGCAGCCAGGCCGCGGCCGCGGCGAGCAGCCACTCCCCCACGTCCAGGCGGACGCCGAAGGCCGCGCCGAGGGCGAACTCGGCGGCCACCGAGACCAGTCCGAGCACCATCGCGGTGACCGCCTTGACGGCGACCTGGGCGAGCGGGCGCATCGGGGTGAGGCGCAGCTGGCGCTGCCAGCCGAGGGCGCGCTCCACCGCGATGCCGGCGCCGCAGCCGGCCGCGCCGACCATCGCGCCGTACGCGGCCATGCTCACCATCACCTGGGCCAGCGGCCGGCCGCCGGAGGCCTGGCCGGGCAGGCCGTAGAGCAGGAAGAAGGAGGTCGGCATCGCGATCACCAGGACCACGGTGCGGACGTTGCGCAGCACCCGGCGGATCTCGAGGGCGAGCACGGTGCGGTTGCAGCCGTGCAGGGGCGAGCGGGCGGGCCGGGGCGCGGACAGCGGGAGGGACACGTCAGTCCTCGGGGGTGCGGGTGGCGGGAGGGTGGCCGGCGGAGAGGGCGAGGAAGGCCTCCTCCAGGCCGGAGGAGGTGACCTCGATCTCGCGGGCGGCGGTGCCCGCGAGGTGACGGACCACCAGGTCGGAGTCCTGGGTGCGGACGGTGACGGTGGCGCCGCGCTGCTCGACCAGGTCGACGGCGGGCAGCGCGCGCAGCCCGGCGAGGTCGGCCTCCGGCCAGTGGGCGCGCACCGTCCGGCCGGCGGCGTGGCCGCGGATCTCGGCGGGGGTGCCGTCGGCGGCGATCCGGCCGGCGGCGACCACCACCACGCGCTCCGCGTACTGCTCGGCCTCGTCGAGCTGGTGGGTGGCGAGGAGCACGGTGGGGCGGCCCGGGATGCGGCCGACGGCGTCCCAGAACTGACGGCGGCCGGTGACGTCCAGGCCCGAGGTGGGCTCGTCCAGGACCAGCAGGCGGGGGCGGCCGAGCAGGGCCAGCGCGAAGTGCAGCCGGCGCCGTTCGCCGCCGGAGCAGACGCCGACCCGGCGGCGGGCGACCGCCTGGAGCCCGGCGAGTCCGACCACCTCGGCGAGCGGGAGCGGGTCGTGGTGGAGGGAGGCGACGTAGCGCAGGGTCTCGGCGACGGTGAGGTCGGGCAGCAGGCCGCCGTCCTGGAGCACCGCGCCGACCTCGCCGCGGGCGGCCGCCTCGGCCGGGGTGCCGCCGAGGACGGTGACGCTGCCCCGGTCGGGGGTCTGGAGGCCGAGCAGGAGGTCCATGACGGTGGTCTTGCCGGCGCCGTTGGGGCCGAGCAGGGCGGTGAGCCGGCCGGGCTCCAGGTCGAGGCTGATCCCGTCCACCGCCCGGACCTCGCCGAAGGCCTTCTCCACCCGTGTCAGCCGGACGGCCGCCCCGGTGCCGCCGGCGCTCACCATGCACCCACCCGGGTGTCCTGGCCGATCCGGAAGCCGGCCTGGAAGCGGCTGACCGCGTCGGCGGCGCTCATGATGTCGGCGATGTGGCGGCGGCAGGTGCGCAGCGAGACGTTGAGGCTGCGGGCGATGGCCTCGTCCTTCTCCCCCTCGGCCAGCCGGCGGATGATCTCGCGCTTCAGGTCGCTCTCCAACATCTCGTCAATCGGCTTGGCGGGTCTGAGACATCGGGCCGAGGGCCAGACCAGGTCGAAGGCGGCCGCGACGGCCGCGGCGACGGCGGTGTCCCCGATCACCAGGGTGGGCGGCTCGTCCTCGGCGGTGAGGGGCAGCAGGGCGGCGACCCGGCGGTCCACCACCAGGACGGCGTCCAGCTGCCGGTCGAGCTCCCCGCCGCTCTCGGCCACCCGGACGTGCTCCGCGAGCGGGTGACCGCCCAGCTTTTCACGGCAGCTGGTCAGGGCCTCGGGGTCGAACAGGGCGCGGCGGTCGAAGTCGTGCCAGGCGAGCGCGAACTCCCAGAGGTCGAGGGCGGAACGGCCGGGCCGGTGCTGCCAGATCACCACGGTGCGGGCGCCGCGCAGCAGATCGGCCAGGGTGGCGCTGACCGCGCGGGCGCCGGTGGCGCTCTCGTAGCGGGGGAACCGGTCCGCTGCCGCCCCGGACGCCGCGCGGACCATCGTGGCGGCCCGGGCGGCCGTCGACTCGCCCTGCTGGAAGGCATCTTCGGAGTTCAGGGTCATGTGACACCTCTCCACCTCGTGGGCTTCTCCGTCGTTCACCTGCTGCTGCTCCGGCGGGTGGCCGGGCCCTGCACCGTGGGGTGTCCGGGCCGGGGTGATCCGGCTCCGGACGCGGGTCAGTCTAGTTCCGCCGGTGGCCCGTCCGGATCTGACGGATGGTCAAGAATGGTCAAACGCAAGAGGATTGCGGCGAGCTGCGCCTCCGTGGCGAGCCCCAGGCCGAGCCGGTTGTGGGCCATGTGCAGCTGGGAGGCGAGGACCTGCCGGGCCCGGCCGGGGCCGATCACGTCGGTGAGCGCGGCGGTGGCGACGGCGAGGCGCCGGGTCAGCGGGGACCAGCGGCTGTCCGCCCCGGCGGCGAGGCGCCGCAGGGCGGGGGCGCAGGGGCGCAGGGCCTCGGCCTTGGCGTTCAGGACGACCGGGTCGGGGGGCGCCGTGGCCGACGACAAGGCTTGCCAGCCCGCCGAGTTGGCGCGGAGGAACTCCTCCCGGTCGGGCCAGGCGGGCAGCACGGCGGCGAGGAGTTCGAGCCCGTCGAGCAGGATCCTGGTGCGGCCGGAAGGAGCAGACGGATCGGGCGGGGCGGGCGAGGCAGGCCGAGCGGACGCACCCGATGCGGCTGCCGAGCCCTGCGAGCGGGAAGGCCCCGGCGAGGCGGAGGGGCCCTGCGGGGCGGTCGGTGTCGGCGGGCCGGGGCGGGCGGCGCAGGCGCGCAGGCAGAGCACGCTGGAGACGTGGAACAGCTGCTCGGCCCCGGCCATCGCGTCCGGGCCGCCGTAGCGCTCGAACTCCGGTTCGTAGTCGGCCCGGTGGACCCCGGGGGCGAGCAGCTCGCCGGCCGGGAGGCTGGTGCCGTACTCGCCGAGGGCGGCCACCGGGGCGGCGAGCTCCGCGTAGCCGGCGGGGGTGAGCCGGCCCTCGGCGGGGAGGGCGGCGATGACCTCGGCCAGGGTGCGGTCCAACTCCCGCTCCACCGAAGCCTCCTGGTCGCTGGTCAGATCGGCCAGCCGCAACCGCAGGTGCGGGCCGTGCTGCCAGTAGCGCAGGTAGAACCAGGGGCGGGGGGTGCCGTCCTCGGCCGGCCCGGCCCGGCGCAGGGCGGCGGGGACGCAGCGCAGCAGCGCCTGCTCCACCGCCGCCGGGTCGGCGCTGGGGACGTGCAGGTGCCAGCTGTGCCACCGGTGGCGCGCCGCAAAGGGCGAGGCGGCGGGCGAGGCGGCGGTCATCCGCGCAGGTCCCAGAGCGGTCCGGTGTAGCGGGGGGTGCCGCAGACGGTCATGAAGACCGGGACCTCCTTGCGGTCGAGCCCGAGCAGGGGCTGCAGGTGGTGTTCGTCGTAGGACCGGGCCGGACGGGCGACCAGGCCGTGGGCGGCGGCGGCCAGGCAGAGGCCGTGGGTGGCCCAGCCGCACCACTGGGCGGCGAGGGCCGGGGCGGCGGGGCCGAACTCCGCTACCAGGGCGGCCGGTTCGGCGCTGTGGACGTACAGCACCGAGGCGTGCCGCAGGGCGATGCCGGTGTCGGGGGCGTCGGGGCGGCCGAAGCCCGGTTCCAGCCGCGCGGGCAGGCCGGGGCCGAGGCGGTGCGGGACGAGGCGGCCGTCCGTCAGGCGGTAGGCACCGTCCGGCAGTCCGGCCACGCCCTGGAGGACCACGGTGCGGCGGACGCGGGCGGCGACGGCCGCCAGCAGGGTGTCGGGCGGCGGGACGGCGGCCCAGGCCAGCAGGGAGCGCAGGGCCGGTTCGGCGACGGGGGCGGGGCGCAGCGCGAAGCCGTACCGGCGGCCGGGCACCCGGCCGGCCGAGCGCCGCCACAGCACCTCCGCCCAACTGGGGCCCTCGGCACGGGCATTGGCCGGGATGCCGGCCAGCGGGCCGGCCGGGCTGGTGGTGCGGCACCGGCTGAGGGCCCGGCACTCCTCGGCGTCGGGGTCGGCGGCCTCGAAGCGGGACAGCTCGGCGGGGGTGGCCGGGAGGGGCGGCCGCCCCGGCAGGCGGCGGCCGGGGCCGGGCCGGTGGCCGGTCAGCAGGACGGAGAGCGGGGCGCTCCACCGGCCCGGCCCGGCGGCGGCGAGCAGCCGCTCGGCGAGGGCGGGATCGGCCTCCAGGCGGCCGGGGACGCCGAAGGCCTCGGCGGCGACCGCCCAGGCCCGCAGGTTGACGCCGAGTTCGGCCTCGCAGACCGCGAAGCGCAGGCTCCCGTAGGCGGCGGGCAGGTCGGAGTAGCGGGCGGCGAGCACCAGCCGGGCGCGGCCGCCTGACGGGGCGTCGGACGGCGGGGCGGTGAGGTCGACCAGGGCCCTTCGGTACGGGTCCAGGTAGCGGCGGGCGCCCGGGCCGGCCAGCAGGACGTGGACGGGGTGGCGGGCCCGGCCGGAGGCGGTGGAGCGGTGGTCGGGGAACTGGTGGTCGGGCTCGCGCCGTTGCAGGCCGAAGGCGGTGGCCAGGGCCGCGCCGAGGGGGTCGGCCGCGGGGAGCGGCGGGGCCGGGAAGGGAGTGCGGGCGAGCAGCTCGTACAGGTCGCCGGGCAGTGGAGTGCCGGTGCCGGAACGGGCGTTCGGCGGCGGGAGGTAGGCGGTGGTCGGGGCGGTGTCGTCGATGGCGCGCTGTTCGCCGAGCAGTCGCTTGCCGGGGCCCTGGCGGTAGGCGAAGGCGAGGGCCTCGGCCGGCCCGGGGGCAACGACCGTGGTGGGGGGCGGACTTGCCGCGGTGCGGGCCGTCACGGGAACGGGTGGGGGTCGAGGTCATCGAAGGTGCCGAGCCCGTCGAGGGCGTCGAGCAGCCGGGGAAGCCCGGCCAGCCGCTGCTGGGCGTGGCCGAAGCACATCGGGACGATGCCCGGTACCACGGCCTTGACGGCGGTCATCCCGTGCGCGGTGTGCTCGGGGGTGGACTGGTCGACGATCAGGATCTGCCGCAGCCCGGCCGCTTCGTAGAGCCCGGCGACGTGGTCGAGCGCGCCGCGGACGTCGCCTCGGGCGGCCCGGACCAGGGTGTGCGGCCAGTCCGGGAAGGCCTCGGCGGGGGTGGTGAGGGGCCCGCCGAGGACGCGTTCCACCCGGGGCAGCAGTTCGGGGAAGGTGTAGCGGCGCCAGTGCTCGGCGATGGTCTGGATCGACCACGGGTCGTGGACGGTGTGCTCGTACTCGGCCGGGTCCCAGGCCAGCCCGCCGCTGACCATCTGGGTGAGCTCCCAGAGCGCGGCCCGGACGGCCTGCTCCGGGTCCGGGTGGCAGCCGGCGGTGGAGAAGCTGGCGGGCAGCGCGCGGCGGCGGTTGACGGCCAGGGCCCAGACGGCGGGCAGGCCGAGGTCGCCGGTGATGGCCAACAGGTGGACGTCGTAGCCGTGTTCGCCGGCGAGGCGGAGCATCATCCGGCCGGCCGGGTCGCGGATCGCGTCCGGGTGGAGCCGGGGCAGCGGCCGGGCCCGGTGCCAGGCCGTCAGGAAGGCGTCGCGCTCGGCGAGTTCGAGCAGGGCGTGCAGCGCGGCCTCCTCGTAGCCGGAGCCGAGGGCGCTGCCGCTGGAGGACTCGAGGTAGCAGTTCCGCCCGGCGTCCGGACCCTCGCCGTACGGGCGCAGGTCGTAGCGGTAGCGGAAGAAGCCGATCTCGGCGGGGACCAGCCGGGGCGGGCCGCCGTCGAGGGGGTGGGACCAGACCCAGTCCAGCCGGGTGTCCGGGGTCCAGCGGCGCAGGCGGCTGTGCGGGGAGGCGAGTTGGGTGTCGGTGTGGTGGCCGAGGGTGCTCGGGTCGAGCGCCCGGGAGCCGAGTTCGCGGTGGGTGCGGCCGGGGAGCAGCGGCGCGTGGTGCGGGTAGCCGGCGGCGCGCTCGTACGCCTCCAGGACGGAGACGGCCTCGGCCTCCCGGAAGGAGGCGGCCCGGCCCATCCCGGCGGGGGTGCCGGCGAGCAGCTCGGTCTCGGTGATCGGGTAGGTGCCGGCGGCGTGCCGGGTGGTGCGGGTGACGGGGCCGAAGCGCGGGTCGGCGAGGGCGGCGCGCATCCTGGCCGGGTCGAGGCCGAACGGGGCGGCGGGGCCGCGCAGGGGCAGGGCGGCGGGGGTGGGGCGGGCGGAGGTGAGCCGGGTGGGCGGTGGGGCCGGGTCGGTGAGCAGGACGGGGGCGGGGTCGCCGCAGACGGTGCAGCCGTGGTCGCGGGCCACCCGGTGGCGGCTGGTCCGGCCCTCGGGGGTGACGGCGGTGGTCTCGCCGGGGACGGCGTCACGGGCCGTCAGGTTGGCGAGCAGGACGCCGACGGTGACGGACAGCCAGGGCGGCAGGGCGGTGCCCTCGCGGGTGGCGGCGACCGGAGGGGGCGTGGGCGCCTCGCGGTCGGCGCGCTGCCGGACGAAGCGCTCCTCGGGCTCCAACCGACGCCTCCGGTCCGCCCGTTCGGCACAGCCGGCGCAGCCGCGGCCCCCGCCCGGGGTCCACAGCGGGCCGATCAGGACCTCCCGGGCGGTGAGCCGCAGGGAGAGCAGGGCGCGCCCCTCGGCGCGGGCCCGGTCGAGGGCGGTCCGCTCCCAGACGGCGTCGTGGCCGGAGCGGGCGGCGAGCAGCACACCGGGGCCGAGGGTCTCGGCCCACCGCTGCCACGGCCAGGAGACCGGCAGCCCGGGCCCGAGCAAGGGCCGTGGTGAGCCCGCCAGTTCGGCAGGGCGGTTCGGGCGGGCGGTGGTGGTCACGCGCACCACACCCGTCCGGCGGTGGCGGGCAGCGGGCCGAGGACCGGGTCGTGGGTCCGGGCGACGGCGTGCAGGGTGTTTCCACGGGCGGCCAGGTGCCCGGCGAGGTGGGCGAGGGCGGCCGCGACCCGGGCCGCGCCGAGCTGTTCGGCGGGGGTGGCCGGTCCGGCGGCGGCGAGGCGGGCGCGGAGGTCGGGCGCGGCCTGGGCCTGGGCGACTGCGGCGGTGAGGGCGGACTCCAGGGCGGTGGAGCGGTCCGGCCCCCAGGCCGACGCTCTCAACTCCCCCGTGGCGTCGGTGACTTCGGCGAATCGCCAGTCGGAGCCGTCCAGCCGACGGACGGTCAGGACGGCCTCCCGGTGGAACCACTCGTCCAGGACGCTCCACATGGAGCGCTGCCGGGCACCGTCCAGCTCCTCCCAGCCGACCTCCACCGCACCGCCGAGGGCCGGCCGCAGCAGCCGCAGCACACCGTCCAGCAGGAAGCGGTCCGGACTGCTGCCCGCCGCGGGCACGGCACTCTCGGGCACGTCACCGGGCGGCCGGTCGCGCTCGGCGTGGGCGCGCAGGGCCTGGAGGACGGCCTCCAGGACGGCGGCCGCCCTGGTCCGGCCCCAGGCGGCGAGCGGGGCGCCGCCGAGCGGGCGGACGGTGGCGAGCGAGACCGGCAGCTGCGGGAGCGGGCCGTCGTCGCCGGGGACGACCAGCCCGGTCCACGGGGCGGTGTACGGGGCGAACCCGCCGAGGACGGCGGCGGCCTCCGGGGCCTCGTCCCCGCTCTCCACGACCGACGGCGTCACTGCGGCCCACTCGGCGGCAGACTCCGCCGGCAGGGCCGGGAGTTGAGTAGTGGTCAGGTGCGGGCCGTGGATCAGCAGCGGCCCGGGGCGGCCGAGCCCACCGAGCAGCCGGTCCAGGGCGGTGTGGGCGGCGAGCGAACCGGCCAGGGTGGCGCTGAGCGGGGTCGGTGCGGCCTCCTGCGGGCGGGCGTCCAGCCAAGCACCGATCCGCGCGGTCAGCTCGGCCGGTTCGGAGCCGTCGCCGAGCAGGGCGTACCGCTCCTCGGTGTGGGCGGTGACGGTCCGGTCGGCGGAGCGCAGCACGAGGGAGACCGGGGAAGACGCCGACTCCGGTCTCCCGGCCGGCAGTTCGGTGACACCGGCGCCGCGCAGGGTGCGGACGGCGGTGCGGGCGGCCTGGCCGGTGCCGAGGATGGTGACGGTGGCGGCGCGCAGGGCGGCGAAGTCGCGGTAGGGGTCGGCGCTGCGGGCCTCCAGGTGGGCCAGCACGTCGGCGAACTCGGCGGCGGTGCGCGGGTCGGGGGCGGGGACGGTGAGCGCGTCCAGGTCGAGCAGCACGCCTTGGCGCAGCAGCCGTCCGAGGACGTGGGCCAGCACCGGCCGGGCGGCCGGATCGCCTGCGGCGGCGGTGAGTTCGTCGAGGTCGGCGCCCTCGGTCAGCGGGCCGAGCAGGCCGTCGACCAGTTCGTGCAGGGCGGGTGGGCCGGTGAGGACGAACTCCCGCCCGCCCTGGGCGACGTAGAGGCCCTCGGGGACCGGGGCGTAGTGGGTGTCGGGACGGAGCTTGACCCTCATCGGGCCACCTCCGGGCGGGCGTGCAGATCGGCCTCGACGGCCCACTCGAAGGCGTGCGCGCCGTTGCGGACCTCGGGGAGCGCCTCCTCGAAGTAGCCGCGGTGCCGACGCTCCATCAGGCGGGGCAGCACCCGGACCATCAACGCGCTCGCCAGGTCCAGGTACTGGGGCTTCTCGCGGCGGCGGGCGGCGACGATCTGCTCGATCCCGGGCGCGGCGGCCTCCTCGGCCGTCCCGAGCCCTGGCAGCCGCCAGAGCGGTGTCTTCACCACGATCTGCTCGGGGACCTCGTGCCGGGCCCGCCAGGCGGTGAGGGCGAGCAGGTCGGCGACCTCGTCGGCCGGGACGGAGGGCGCGGGCAGGTCCGAGCCGGGGTACCAGCGGCGGCGCTGGAGGACGCACTCCCCGGCGACCAGCCGGGGGTAGCGGACGGTCGGGTCGGCGGCGGTCAGCACGGTGGCGGCGGGGCGGGCGGTCCGGGCGGCCCGGTACGCGCGCTCGACCGGGTCGAAGGCGACCAGGCTGGGCCCGTGCAGCCAGGCGGCGAGCAGCAGCGGGGCGGGCTGGGCGTCGATCCACTTCATGCCGAGGGCGAGCACCCGCACCGGGCGGCCGTCGGCGTCCAGCAGGGTGAGCCGGTCGGTGGCGGGGTCGTGGGCCAGCCGGGCCCGGGCCCAGTCCTGCGGGGTGAGCCGGCGCTCCAGCAGCGGCAGCCGGTGGTTGAGGTTGCTGCCGTGCAGGCCGTGGTCCTCGGCCAGCTCCGCGCCGTGGCCCGCGTGCAGCCGCTCCAGCCGTTCGCGCAGCCGCTGCCGGAAGAGTCCGTGCGGGTCGGCTCCGGCCAGGAATCGGGTGGTCAGCTGTCCGTAGCCCGGGTAGCAGGCGTTGACCACCAGCCGCCCCCCGCCCGCCGGTTGGACCAGCAGACCGTACGAGGGGCTGTCGCCCGCGCACTCCTCGGGCAGGCCGTCGGCGAGGGCGGCGAGCTCGGCGGCGGTGCAGCGGGCCTCGGGTCGGCCGTCCGCGCGGGCCTGCTCCAGCAGCCCGGTCAGGGCGTCCTCGGCGTGCGCGCGGGCCTGGAGGAGCCGGGCCAGGACGGGGCCGCCGGAGGCCGGGTCGGTCTCCGACCGCCGC
This sequence comes from Kitasatospora sp. NPDC088742, assembly GCF_055584905.1. Taxonomy (NCBI): domain Bacteria; kingdom Bacillati; phylum Actinomycetota; class Actinomycetes; order Kitasatosporales; family Streptomycetaceae; genus Kitasatospora; species Kitasatospora sp. NPDC088742. The sequence continues at coordinate 51,319 of NZ_JBVJLD010000010.1, forward strand.
TGCCGGAGCCGGACTTCGGCCACCAGCTCGGGGGCGTGGTCGAGCAGCGGGGCCTGGCCGCCGGCCCCGAAGCGGTCGGTGAAGGCCCGCACCAGCAGGGCGCGGACGTCGTGGTGGCGGTCGAAGAGGTGCAGGAAGCGGGCCACGGAGGGGAGTTCGGCGAGCGCGGTGCGGTGGCCCCGGGCGCTGACCGGGGTGGGCGGCAGCAGCAGGTCCTCGTTGACCCGCAGGCGGACCGGGACGGCGCTGAGGGTGTTGAGCTCGCGGGCGGAGCGCTCGATCCGGCTGAGCGCGGCGACCCGTTCGGGCACCGTGCCACGGGTGGCGCGGACCAGCTCGGCGGCGATGCCGTCCAGCAGTCCGGCGGCGGCGGCCGGGCCGGTGGGGGCCGGTGCGGAGGCAGCCGGTGCGGAGGTGGCCAGTGCTGCGGTGGCCTCGGCGAGCAGGGCGGGGTGCTGTTCGTCCAACTGCGGCGCGGGGACCAGGATCTGGGCCCGGGCGGCGGCCGCGACCAGGCTCGCGGCGGCCTCTGCCCGGACTCCGAGGCACCGGGCGGCGCCCTCGGCCAGCTCACGGGGTGTCAGCGGGCCCATCTCGGACAGCCGCAGCAGCACCGTCAGTTCGCGGTTGAGCTCGGCGGCCAGCATCCGACCCTGGCCCTCGGCGTGGTGGTGGAAGCGGATCCGGTCCCCCTCCACCCGGAGCATCGGGTTGCGGGCGAGCAGGGTCGCGGTGGTCCGCTCGGGGGCCTGGAGGATGCCGTTGACCAGGCCGGACAGCTGCGGCTGATCGAGCGTCAGCAGGCTGCGGGCGTCCCGGCGGGAGTAGCGGGCCTGGTCGAGCGGGACGCCGTCCTCGGCCCACTCGGCGAAGCCGACGGCGGTCAGCCGGGCCAGCGGGCTGACCCGGACCACGGCGCGGGCGTAGTGCTGGACCAGCCCGCGCTCGGACTTGCGGTCCCGGGCCGAGGCGCGCCCGGCCGAGCGCCGGTAGCGCTGCACGGCGTCCAGCACCTGCGGGGAGTTCAGCGCCAGCGAGAGCAGGAACGGCTCGCTGCCCAACGCGTCGGCGAAGGCCGCCCGCTCATGGGCGAGGAAGGCTGCGTGCCCGGCCCGCACGGCGGTGCGGGCCAGCCGGCGGCGGCCGTCGGCGTCCAGCCAGGCGGCCACCGGTCCGGGCAGCGGCTCGGGCCACGGCCCGGGGCCGGGGTCGCGGTCGTTGTGCACGGCGCGGCGCAGGTGCAGCAGCCGGTGCCGCTCGGGGCCCTCGGTGCCCGCGATGGCCTGGTACAGGCTGTCGCAGGCGGCCTCGGCGAGGCGGGCGCAGCGCTGCTCGGACTCGGCCAACGCGGCCAGCGCGCCGCGTAGTTCGGGGTCGGCGAGCCGCCGCCCGGGGGTGGGGTTGATCCGCAGCATCACGCTGTCGGCCAGCACCCAGCCGCCGGCGGAGACGTCCGGGAGCGGCGGGGCTGCGGGGGCGGGAACGGCGAAGGTGGGCACCGGGAGGCGGCCTCTCTGGGGGCGGGACGCGGCCGCGCGGGGGCGCGCGGGGACGGCCGCGCGGCCGGGGCCCGGAAGGGGGCCGCACCGGACCGCGGGCGGGCACGACGGAGGACTACGGCGCAGGACGGCTTCGGCGCGGGGGCGGTCAGGTCGCGGCGAGTTCGCCGCGCCGGGCCCGCATCCGCTCCACCGAGCCGGTCCCCGTGAGCGCGTCGGCCGCCTCGGCGAGGCCGTAGCAGAGGTAGTAGCGCTGCATGGGGGTGATGCCGAAGCAGGTCAGCGTCGGGTAGAGCGTATTGAGCAGCAGCCGGTAGGCGTTCTGCCGGTAGTTCTGCTCGGCGGCCTCCCGGTTCTCCAGGTAGGCGGCGATGAACTCGCTGCGCACCGGCCGGCCGAGCGGGTACTCCATCGGCCCGACGGCCTGGTGGATGGCGTCCTCGTTCAGGGTGCCGTGCGCGCAGGCCGCCTCGGCGGTGCCCCAGATCCTGGTCAGCGCCCGCTCCCAGCCGGCCAGCAGCGGGCTGTCCACGGGCCGGGTCAGCGCCTCGGCGAAGCGTTCGGCGTCCTGCCGGTACCGCTCGGCGTAGACCGCGCGCAGGTCGGTGTGGTTCCCGGTGGCGGAGCAGACCCCCTCGACGTGGGAGCGCAGGGCCAGGGTGCCGACGGGGTAGCCCTGCGGGTGGGAGCGGGCCACCAGGGCCATGACACGGGCGAGTTGGGGCAGCAGCTCCGCGTCGGGCAGGGCCGCGGTGTCCAGCACCGGGTCCAGGTAGGCGTCGGCCATCAGGTCCCGGGTGAGCAGCAGCGCGGCCGGGAAGCGGGCCGCGTCCTCGTCGGGGCCGGACTCGACGTGGCCGTGCGGGTGCAGCGGCAGCGGGTCCTCGGTGCGGTTCTCCCAGCGGCCGAGCTGCTCGGCCCGGCGCAGGTAGTCGGCCTCGGCCGGGGCCTGCGCGGTGAGCGCGGCGGCGGCACGGCGGGCCAGGTCGGTGAACTCGTCCAGCAGCGGCGGCCGGTGCGGGTAGGAGCGCACCAGCACCCGCAGGTGCGAGCCGTGCAGCCAGCCGCGGCGCAGGTGCACCACGGGGAGCTGCTGCGCGTCCCTGAGCAGCCTCAGCGGCGTGTCCAGGGCGCGCAGCAGGTCCCGCGGCTGCGCCGAGTGGTCGGTGATCCTTACGGCCGTGCCCGGGCCGATGGTGTCCATGGCGTGTCTCCCGGAGGTACGCGAGGCGACCGGTGCGGCTGAGACCGCGCGGTCGTTCGCAGGTGGCCGATGTGTGGGCTGTGCGGTGGCGCCGTCCCCGCTCCTACTGGCACTCAGAGTGACGGGTGGTCAGCGCCCCTGCGGTGCGCCCGGGTCAGCAGCAGGAGGTGGAGAGCGAGCCGGAGATGCCGTTCAGGTCGGCCTCGCCGAGGACCTCCTCGCCGTCCGGGGTCACGGTCGGGTAGATGATGACGATGGAGGCACCCATGTCGGGCAGCGCGACGCCGTCGCCGGCCTCCAGGACCTCGAGCTCGGTGACGTCGAAGGCGCCGAAGTCGATGCTCATGTCGATTCCTCTCGGTTGGCCCGAGGACGCCGTTCGTCCTCGGCAACGGCCAACAGCTTCCGGGTCGGGAGATCCGCCGGGCAAGCGACTGACGCGGCATCAAGTTGCCGACCGTTCAAGGGTTTTGGCGGGTCTCGGATACCCTCGCGGGCCCCGCCGGAGCGGGCGAACGGGGTGAACCGGGCATTTGGCTCCTGCAGTTTGCTGCCAAGGGTCCGTCAGGTCCGGCGTCCGCTCTGGACGGCGCCGGGGGCGGGATCGCAGAGTCGGTGACCGGCCTGGCGGCGCTCCTGCGGCCCCGGCCCACCTTCCGCCGGTCCGGCCGGGCGCCCCGCTCGGGGTCGGAGCCCAGAATCGGAGCCATCGTGATCCAAGCCCAGGGACTGACCCGCAGCTTCCGCACCCGCTCGGGCCCCGTGGAGGCCGTCGCCGGCGTCGACCTGTCGGTCGCCGAGGGCGAGGCCGTCGGCTTCCTCGGCCCCAACGGGGCCGGCAAGACCACCACCGTGCGGATGCTCACCACCCTGCTGCGGCCCACCTCCGGCACCGCCACCGTGGCCGGTCTGGACGTGCTGCGGCAGCGGACCGAGGTCCGCCGGCAGATCGGCTACGTCGGGCAGAGCGGCTCCGGCGGCGACCACCGCGCGGGCGACGAACTCCGCACCCAGGCCAGGCTCCAGGGCATGACGGCGGCTCAGGCCGCCGCCCGGGCGGCCGAGAGCGCCGAGCGCTTCGAGCTCACCGAGCTGCTGGACCGCCCCTGCGGACGCCTCTCCGGCGGCCAGCGGCGGCGGCTGGACCTGGCCCTGGGGCTGATCCACCGGCCGAAGGTGCTCTTCCTCGACGAACCGACCGCCGGGCTGGACCCGCAGTCCCGGGCCAACCTCTGGGAGCACCTGCGGGCGCTGCGCGCCGAGCAGAACCTCACCGTCTTCCTCACCACGCACTACCTGGAGGAGGCGGACGGGCTCTGCGACCGGATCCTGGTCATCGACGGCGGCCGGATCGTCGCCGCCGACACCGCCAAGGCGTTGAAGGACCAGATCGGCGGCGACGTGATCATCCTGGAGACCGAGCAGATCGGCGACTGCGCCGCGGCCGCGGCCCGGGTGCTGCCCGACTGCCGGCCGGACGTGACCGCCGACCGGGTCCACCTGCACTGCGCGGGCGCCCAACGCCGGCTGCCGGAGGTGCTGAAGGCCCTGGACGCGGCGGGGGTCGTACTCACCTCGGTCGAGGTGAAGCGGCCCACCCTGGAGGACGCCTTCCTCCGCCTCACCGGCCGCTCGCTGCGCGAGGACCGCTCCGCCGCCGGGCCGACGGAAGCGGCCGGGCCGCCGGCCGAGGCCGGTTCCGAGGCCTCTGCCGTCGAGGCCACCACCCCGGCGGAGAGCGAGGTGGTGGCCCGGTGAACACCCTGCGCACCAGCCTCATCATCTTCCGCCGCTCGATGCGCTTCACCCTGCGCAACCCCGCCTGGGTGGTCATGAGCCTCGTCCAACCCCTGCTCTACCTGGTGCTGTTCGGCCCGCTGCTGGCCAAGCTCGCCGCGGTGCCCGGCTTCGGCGACAACCCCTGGCGGGTCTTCGTCCCCGGCCTGCTGGTGCAGCAGAGCGTCTTCGCCTCCGCCTTCGTCGGCTTCGGTGTGATCGCCGAGATCCGCTCCGGCGTGCTGGACCGGATGCGGGTCACCGCCGCCGGCGAACTCGGCCTGCTGCTCGGCCGGGTGCTGCGCGACGCCGTGGTCTACGCCGTCCAGGGCGGCCTGCTGGTGCTCGGCGCGGTCGGGATGGGCCTGCGCGCCTCACTGGCCGGGGTGGTGCTCTCCTTCGTGCTGCTCTGCGTGCTGGGTCTGGCGATGTCGGCGCTCTCGTACGGGCTGGCGCTGCGGATCCCCGCCGAGGACGTGTTCGGCCAGCTGATCAACGCGGTGACCCTGCCCACCCTGCTGCTCTCCGGGGTGCTGCTGCCGATGACCCTCGCCCCCGGCTGGCTCTCCGGGCTCTCCCGGGCCAACCCGCTGACCCACGTGGTGACCGGGGTGCGCGAGCTCTTCGACGGGCGGATCGGCTCCACCGGCACCCTGACCGGTGCGGCGGTCGCGCTCGGCCTGGCGGCGCTGACGGTCTGGTTCGGACTGCGCTCGGTCCGCTCCGCCGACCGCTGAACACCGACCACCGACCACCGACCACCGACCACCTCCAACCACCCTCCTGAGCAAGGGAGTTCACCGTGCCTCTCGGCACCGCCGGGCAGCTCTCGCGGCACCGGCTCGGCAACGGGCTCACCGTCGTGCTGCTGCCCGACCCCGAGGTCCCGGCCGTCGCGGTCGCGGTCGCCTACGACGTCGGCTACCGCAGCGAGGCCCGGCCCGGCTTCGCCCACCTCTTCGAGCACCTGATGTTCCAGGGCAGCTCCTCGCTGCCCAAGCTGGCCCACGCCGAGCGGGTCCAGGCCGCCGGCGGCGCCTTCAACGCGGTGACCCAGCGGGACCACACCTGCTACTACCAGGTGGTGCCCGCCGAGGCGTTGGAGCTGATGCTCTTCCTGGAGGCCGACCGGATGCGAGGCCCCCGCACCACCCCCGAGACCATCGCCAACCAGATCGCGGTGGTGGCCGAGGAGATCAACCAGAACTTCCTCGGCCGCCCGTACGGCGGCTTCCCCGCCTTCACCCTGCCACCGGTGCTGTACCGGAAGGAGGCCAACGCCCACAACGGCTACGGCGACACCCGCTCGCTCACCGGCGTCACCCCCGAGGAGTGCGAGCGGTTCTTCGACGGCCACTACTCCCCCGGCAGCGCCGTGCTGGCGATCAGCGGGGCCTTCCACCCGCGGCACGCCCTCGACCTGACGGAGAAGCACTTCGGCGCGCTGCCCGCCCGCCCCCGCACACCGCGCCCCGACTGCGCCGAGCCGCCGCCCGACCGGGAGCGCACCCGCGCCGTCACCGACCCGCTGGCCCCGGCGGCCGCGGTCGCCGTCGGCTGGCGCTGCCCGGCCCCCGGCACCCCGGAGCACCTGGCCGCCCTGCTGGCCGCGGCCCTGCTCGGCGACCCGCAGCACGGCCGGCTGCGGCGCACCCTGGTCCGCGACGGCGTCGCCGCCCAGGCGGCGGTGCTGCCCTCGCTCACCGGCCAGGCCTTCGACGCCCGCGACCCGGAGGCGATGGTCGCCACCGCCGTCTGCGCCCCCGGGCACTCCCCCGCCGAGGTGGCCGCCCTGATCCGTGGTCAACTCGACCTGCTGGCCGACCCCGAGGGCTTCGACGAGGCCGAACTGGCACGGGCCGTACGGCGGTTGAGTGCCTCCTGGTACTCCGAGACCGACCCGGTGGCCGCCCGGGCCCGGCGGGCCGCCGCCTTCGAGACGCTGCTCGGCCGGGCCGAGCTGGTCACCGAACTGCCCCGGCTGCTGGCCGCCGTGGACGCCGGACAGGTCCGCGCCGCCGCGGCCGCGCTGGCCGCCTGCCCGCCCGCCGTCCTCACCGTCGAACCGGCGTCCGCCCCCGCCGTCGAACCGGCCGCCGAGCCGAACGGAGCCCAGCCGTGACCACCGTTCCCCTGACCGAGATCCCCGTGGTGCCGCCCCCGGCCGCCGTCCGCCCGCCGGAGTACCGCGAGCGCGTCCTGGAGAACGGCCTGCGGGTGCTGGCCGCCCGCCGCGCCGCCGTCCCGGTGGTCGAGCTGCGCCTCGCCGTCCCGTACGGCGGGGAGGGCCCCGAGCACGCCGCCGAGGCCGAACTCCTCGCCGCCGCCCTGGCCTGCGGCGCCGCCCGCCGCGACCGGGCCGCCGTGGACGGGCTGCTCGCCGAGTACGGCGGCAGCCTGCGGGTGGACGCCAGGCCCGAACGGCTCAAGGTCACCGCCCGGCTGCTGAGCGAGGGCCTGCCGGCCCTGCTCGACCTGCTCGCCGACCTGCTCACCGGCACCGCCTTCCGGGCCGCCGAGGTGGAGGCCGAACGGGCCCGGCTGCTCCAACGCGTCCGGCTGGCCGGGCGGTTGCCGCAGTACGCCGGGCGCTCCGCCCTGCTGCGGCACTGCTTCGGCGAGCACCCCGCCGCCCGGGAGACCCCGGAGGAGGAGCTGGTCCGCGCCGTCACCGTGGAGACCCTGGACACCCGCCGGGCCGAACGGCTGCTCCCCCGCGGCTCCACCCTCGTCCTGGTCGGCGACCTGACGCCGGATCAGGCCCTGGACGCCGCCGCCCGGGCCCTGGCCGGCTGGACCGGAGCCGGTGCCGCCCGCGAGATGGCCGACCCGCCCCAGGTCACCGGCGGCCCGGTGGCCGATGTCCGGATGCCCGGCCTTCGCCAGGCCGAGGCCCGGCTCGCCGCGCCCTCGCTGCCCCGCACCGACCCCGGCTTCGCCGCCCTGCACCTGGCCGAGCTGGTCTTCGCCGGGTACTTCTCCTCCCGGCTGGTCCGCTCGCTGCGCGAGGAGGCCGGCTACGCCTACAGCGCCCGCTGCGCCGCCGTCGAGATCGGCACCACCGCCGTCAACCTGACCCAGTTCGGCGTCGACCCCCGGCACCGCGACGCCGCGCTGGAGCGCACCTTCGAGGTGCTGGCCCGGCTCAGCGGCGCCGAGCCGCCCACCCCCGCCGAGGTCGAGGCCGCCGCCGGGTACAGCGCCGGCATCCGGGCCATCTCGCTGGCCACCCAGATCGGCCTGGCAGACGCCCTGCTGGACACCGCCGTGCACGGCCTGGACCCCGGCTGGCTCTCCGCCTTCCCCTCCTCGCTCGCCGGGGTGACGGCCGCTCAGGTCGCCGAGGCGGCCCGCGTCCACCTCGACCCCGGGGCCTTCACCGGCATCGTGCTCCAGCCCTGAGCCCACTCCCACCGCTCCCTGATCCTCGGAGGTCCCCGTGCGTTTCGGCCTGTCCTTCCTGCCCGACTCCACCCCGCAGAGCAAGTCCCCCGCCACGTACTACGACGAGGTGCTGGCACTGTCCCGCTACGGCGACCAGGCCGGGCTGGACTACGTGAAGATGACCGAGCACTACCTGCACCCCTACGGCGGCTACTGTCCGAGCCCGCTCACCTTCCTCACCGCCGTCGCCGCGCAGACCACCGACATCCGGCTGATCACCGGCTGCGTGCTCCCGGTCTTCCACCACCCCGTCCAACTCGCCTCGCACATCACGATGGTGGACGCGATCAGCCACGGCCGGCTGGAGATCGGCTTCGCCCGTGCCTACCTGCCGCACGAGTTCCACGCCTTCGACGTGCCGATGGACGGCAGCCGGGCCCGCTTCGAGGCCGTGGTCGCGGCCGTCGAGCGGATGCTCCGGGAGGAGGGCGTGAACCAGGAGACCCCCTTCTTCACCCTGCGCAACGCCACCGTGCTGCCCCGCCCGACCCAGCAGGACGGCCCGCCGCTCTGGATCGCCGCCGTGCAGTCCCCCGAGAGCTTCCGCCGGATCGGCGAACTCGGCTACGGCCTGCTGATCACCCCCACCGGCCGGGAGCTCGACAACTCCATGGTCGAGCTCTACCGGACCACCTACGCCGAGCACCACCCCGGCTCCGCGCCGCGCGTGATGGCCAGCCTGCCGCTGGTGGTCGCCGAGACCGACCAGGCCGCCCGGGAGATCGCCGACCCGCACCTCGACCGCTACCTGGAGGTGTGGAGTTCGGCCCTCGACCCGTGGGACGAGACGGTCTCCAAGGACTACCAGCAGTACACCGGGCTGGCCGCCTCGATCCGCACCCTCACCGCCAAGGACCTGCGGGCCAACGGCAGCGCCATCGTCGGCTCCCCCGAGCACGTCGCCGAGCAGATCGGCCGCTTCCAGGAGCGGATGAACGTCGACGGGCTGCTCTGGCAGGCCGACTTCGGCGACTTCGGCGGCGCGGCCGCGCTGCGCAGCACCGAGCTCTTCGTCGAGAAGGTCCGCCCGCAGTTCCCCGGCGGTGCCCGGTGAGCACCGCCACCACCACCGCCTCGGCCGGCTCCCTGGCGCTCAACGCCACCGCCGTCCTCCGCGACGGGCAGGTCCGCTACCGGGTCACCGCCCCCGACCGGACCCGCACCCTCGCCGTCACGGCCACCGCCACCGTCCGCACCCTGGTCGCGCTCAGCGCGCTCGGCCCGGCCGGACGCGAGCAGCTCACCGCCGCGCTGGCCCGCCGGCTCGGCGAGGGACCGGCCGAGGCCGCCGTCACGGCGGGACTCGGCAGCGGCCTGCTGCTCGACGCCCCTGCCGTCGAACCCCCCGCTGAGGCAGGCCAGTTGCCCCAGGCGCACTCGCTCGACTCACCACCCGAGGGCTACGCCGAGGCCTTCGCCGACCTGGCCGCCCTGCTCCCGCTGCTCGGCCTGCTCGACCGGGGCCACGACATCCGGGCCCTGCTCACCGTGGCGTTCACCGACCGCCACGGCAGCGGCGGCTCCGCCTCCCTGGTGGACTGCGCCGCCGACCTGCTCACCGTCGTGCACCGACGCTCCGGCATGCTGGACGCGCGCGGCGCCGAGGAGTTCGGCCCGGCCGACGGCTCGCTGGCCGCACTGCTCGCCGCCCGTGCCGCCGCCACCGCCGAGCTGGCCGATCACCTCGCCGGAACTGCGAAACTACCCCTTGCAGTAGGCGAGTTGCCGTCCGCCTTCCACGCTCCCGACGGTGGCTACCAGCTCCTGACGTCCCCTCAGGACGGGTCCCTCACCCTGCTCGGCGCCGGCACCGCCGGTGCGCCCGCCGACTCCGCCCCGTACCCCTGGTACGAGGCCCGGATCAGCCACCGGCCGGAGGCCGGCACCCTGGTCGTCACCGACCAGGACGGCCGCCCGCTCACCGTCCCCTGCCCGCCCGCGCAGCCAGCCTGGCGGCTGCCCGCCCCGATCCAGGTCGCGGCCTGGCTCTCCGGCGCCGCCCGGCTGCGGATCGACCTGCCCGCCCGGGGCGCCGACCGCCCCCGGATCGGACTGGTCCTCCTGGCCCCCGGCGGGCCGTCCGACGAGCGGTGGCTGATCGACTGCGGAGGCCGGCCCAGGTGACCCGGCTGAAGCTCCGGCCCGGCTGCCACTTCGCACCGGTCCCACAGGGCCTGCACTGCTCGTTCCACGGCGCCGCCTTCGTCGTCCGGGGCCCGGCCGCGCTGTTCGAGGCGCTCGACCGGCGGCTGGGCCCGCTCACCGACGGAGCGGACCCGGCGGAGCTGGCCGACGGACCGTCAGGAGCGCTGCTGACCGCGCTGCTCCCGGTGCTCGCCGCGCGCGGCCTCCTGCTCGACCTGGACGCACTCGACGGACCGCCGCCCGCCGACGGCCGCCACCCGGAGATCCTCGCCCACCTGGAGGAGTACGCCGACCAGCCCTACGCCCTCTACCACCGCCTCCGCCGCACCCCCGTGGCGGTCACCGGCACCGGCCCGGCCGCCGACGCCGCCGCCCGCTCCCTCACCCGCCTGGCCGCCGGCACCGACGGGGGCGGACAACCCCTCATCACGGTCGGGGTCCTGACGGATGCCCAGGAACTCGACCACGAGCTCCGCCCGGGCGTCCTGCCGGTCTCCTGCGGCCCCGGGCACGCCGTCGTGGGCCCGGTGCTGGACGGCCCCGCCGCTGCCGCCGCCTTCCGGACGGCGGTGCGGCGGGTGACCGGCTGGCTGTCCGTCCTGCCGCAGGGGCCGGCCCCCCTGCCGGTGGGCGCGGTGCTCGCCGGTTCGCTCGCGGCCCGGCGGGTGGTCGACCGGATCACCGAACTGTCGTCCGACGAGAGCCTGTTGGTGGTGCACGGCCCGACCTGCGAGGTGGCCGAGGTGACGGTCGCGGGCGCCGAAGGCAGCTGGCAGCCGCTCGACCCGCAGGGACCGGCACCGGAGGACGCCGACCCGGCCGTGCTGACCGAGCCCTGGCGAGGCCTCGGCCGCTGGGACGGTCCGGCCGGACCGGAGCGCCGCCGTCCGGTGGCCGCCGTCACCCTCCGCCCGGTCGACTCCGCCGCCGCGCTGACGGGTTGGGGCGAGGACGCGACCGCCGCCCGACGGCACGCCCTGCTCGCCCTGCTCCGCCGGCACGCCGACACCGGCACCGGCACCGGCACCGCCACCGCCACCGCCACCGCCACCGCCACCGCCACCGGGGAAGGCTCCCCGGACGAGCACCCCTGCGCGGGGACCACCCCCGCCCACGCCACCCTGGACGGCCTGCTCCGCGCCCTGACCCCGCGCGCCCTGGAGACCCCCGCCGAACCGCTCCTCCCGACCGCACAGGAGCACCCGACCACCCGCGCCCTGCACAGCGCCCTCACCGAGTACCACGGCCTCCACCTCGACCTCGCCACCCGTCGACTCCCCTCCGGGGCCTGGCACTTGGCCACCGCCCACACCCCGGACGGCGTCCTCCTCGCCGCCGAGTGGGGTCCGAGCCCGGCCACCGCCGCCTACGCCGTCCTCGGGACGCTGTTCACCGCGCGGACCACCGGCGGCACCCATCCACCCACCGGCACCTGGTGCGTGGAGCACCTCACCGCTCCCGCCCTGGCCCGCTCCCTCCAGCAGCTGTCGGCCGTCCACCGGGTGACGGTGCGCCGGCTCACCGCCGATCCGGTCCTCGGCCCGCTGCCGTGGACCTGCGCCCGCCTCCGCCTGCACTGACCGCCGCCCCATCGTCCGAGGAGCACCGGATGCCGTCCGCCCCCGAGCCCCCGTCCGTCCCGGAGGTCCTGCGCTTCGCGCTCGCCCAGGGCCCGCTCCGCGGCCTGCTGCTGGACCCGATCGCTGTGGACGAGCGGATCGCCACCACCGCGCTGCTGCCCCCGGCGGCGGCCCGCGGCCGGGAGGTCCGCCCCCTGCCCGCCGGCACCTTCCGACGGCTGGAGGAACTACCGTTCGGCGAAGCCCCGTTGGCGGATCCCCCGGCCGACGGGGACCGGCTCGGTCACCTGCTGGTGGCGGCACTCGGCATGCAGCGGCGCGAACCGTCCAATCCGGCGAACGACCACCGGACGGTGGCCTCGGTGCGCAGCAAGTTCCCGGTCCACGTCCTGGTGGTGGGCCCGGACGGGCCGGCCGGCTACCTCGACCCGTACCGGCACGCCCTGGTGGCGGTGGACGCACCCGTGCCGCCGCACCTACGGCCGGCGGGCACGGCGGTGCGGATGGTACTGGCGGCCCGGCCGACCGACCTGCCGACGCCGTACGGCATCCTGCGGCGCGCCCTCGGCGACCTCGAACTGGGCATCACCCTGCGGGCCGTGCTCACCGGCGCCGAACTCCTCGGCCGGCCGGCCACGGTGGACAGCACCGGGCTCCAACTGGCCTCGGCCGAGGCCCTGTTGGCGGCCACCGGCCCGGGCATCTGGTCGGTGCCGGTGGTGGTCACCCTCCCCGGACTGGCCGGCCCCGGCCCGTTCCGGCCGACCGGCCACGGCCGCCCGGCCGCCCCCGGGCCCGACGCGCTGCTCACCGACTCGGCCGCCCACCCCAGCCTGACCGGCTCCGCCCGGGTCGCCTCCGCCCGCCGCGCCGCGCCCGCCCCGTCCCCCGTCCCGGCCACCGCACTTCCCAAGTCCGCCGCGGGCACGGCCTCCCCGGTCTCCTGGGCGGAAGCGCTCTGGCGCCGCAGCGCGGGCCGGGTGCCGCTGCCGCTCACCGGCTTCTCGGTCCGTCCGAGCACCAGCACGGCCGCCGAGGTGGAGTCCCTGGCCGCCTGGGCCGGGGTGCCCGTACCGCCCGGCCCGCTCACCGCCGTCCGGGAGGCGGTCTCCCTCCACGTGGTGCTCCAGCACACCGCCGGCCTGCCCGACGGCCACTACCGCGCCACCCCGGACGGCGGCCTCGCGCTGGTCCGGGCGGCCGAGGGCCTGCCCGCCGAACTGGAGGCGGGCTTCGGCTACCCGCTCACCCCCGCCAACGACGGCGGGGTCCGGCACGCCTCCTCGCTCTGGTTCTGCACGGTCGACCCGGCCCGCCTGACCGAGCGTCAGGGCCCGGCCGCCTGGAGCCTGCTCCAGCTCGCCTGCGGCTGGCTGGCCCACGGCCTCTCGCTGGCGGCCGCCGCCCAGGACCGCTTCGCCCGCCCGGCCCGCTCCTTCGACGAGCACCTGGTCGGCCGCCTGCTCGCCCTCCCGGACGGCGAGCACCCGGTCCTCCTCACGGTCTGCGGCCGCACCCGCTACGCGGAGCCGTACCTCGACCTCCGGGTCTGAACGACCGTCAGGAGGCGGCCCCCGTCCGGCAGGCCTCGTACGCCGCCGCGACCGCGAGCAGCCAGGCGATCTCCTCCGCGGGGGTCCTTGCGCCGGACGGCGGCGGAGGCACGTCCTCGACGATGCCGCCGGGCCCTGCTCCGTGGAGCGCGGCGTACAACCACCGCGCCTCCCGCCGGGCCCGCTCCCGCTCCCCGGCCGGGGATCCGTCCGCCCGCTCGCCGGCCGCACCCACCCCCGCACCCACCTCCGCGACGGCCGGCGCGTACCGGTCGCGCAGGGCCAGCGAGGCATCCCGGATCTCGAACGCCCGGTGTGCCAGGTCGAGGGTGCGGTCGCCGACCGTGAGGAGGTCCCTGGCCCGAGTGACGCGCGCCCCGAAGGCCACCGTCGGCACGGCGTCCGTCAGGTCCGCCCAGAGGGCGTGCAACCGCCAGAGCCCGTACTGGTGGCGGACGTAGCGGACCAGCGTGGCCACCGGGGGCAGCGAGAGCCCGGCGACGAGCAGGAGGACGGCGACCACCGGGAGCACCTCGGAGACCGGATCGAAGGTCCCGGATCCCGGCAGGTCGGGCCGGCTGCGCTGGCGGGCGAGGAACCAGACGCGGTAGACCGTGTACACGAAACCGGTGCCGCAGCCACTGGCGAGGCAGAGGACTCCCGCACGGAGCAGACCCGGCGGCACCTCGCGCCGGTTCGACCAGAACAGCCGCCCGGACAGCAGGCTCGCCGTCCCGAGGTAGGCGTAGACGACGCCCTCGTAGACCAGCACGGCCGGGTCACCGAGGTGAGCGTCCGTCACCCGGCTTGCCGGACCTTCAGGTTCGTGGTCGAAGAAGAGCGCGAACAGCACGGTCAGGGCCAGCCCGGCAGCCACCACCGATGCGATCCGCAGGCGGGCGGCGGCCGGCCGGTGCGGCCGTCGGCCGTGGACGGCGACGACGTACTCCAGGACGAAGTGGGTCGACGCCAGGACGCCGAGGTGCTTCAGCAGGACGGAGAGGTCGGGTGACCCGGTGGCCACCCTGACGAGGTGCTCCACCGCGGACGGCCTGGTCGTGGCGGTGAAGGCGACCGCCGCCAGGAAGTACCACAGGTACCGCGACGGGCGGGGGCCGCCGAGCGCGGACGGGGCCCGCCAGAGCACCAGGGCCCAGAGCAGGGCGGGGATCGTGAACTGGTAGACCGCGTACATCAGATGCCCCGCCAGCCCCGCAGTTGCCGCACCGGATGGGCGAGGCTGGCGGTCAGCCGGCGGGAGGAGCGCGTCCCGACCCGGTCGACGCCCACCAGGTCCGCCAGGAGCACGGCGATCATCTCGGCCTCCTGCTCCTCGACCGTGGAGTAGTTGCTGCGGGCGAGCCCGAGCACCTGCCCGATCAGCTCCGGCGTCAGATCGGGGAACGCCTCGGCGAGTTGGGCCAGTTCGAAGGTGCGGGAGTGGTCGCAGAGCACGTGGCCGAGCTCGTGGAGCTTGATCAGGTCCTGGTGCGCGGGGCTGGTCCGCCGTTCGTAGAAGACCACGTCCACGCTCGGCAGGGCGATCCACAGGCCACAGGGCGAGTCGGGCCCGAAATCGGGCAGCGGCTCCATGACGATCGGCCGCCCGCGACGGCGGGCCAGGGAGTCGCGGAACGCGTCGACCGTGAACGGGTCGGGGATCTCGATCCCGGCGAGCATCGCCTCGCAGCGCCTGCGCAGACCTCGAGGGAGAGGCATGACGTGCAGTCGATCCTTCGTCGGACGGCCAGGGCGCTGCCGACCCTACTGCACCCTTCGGCTGACGTTCCGTCCGGGGCGAGGGCGCCCCGCACCGGGCGGGTTCACGCCTCCGGACCGGCGGCCGCGCCCTCCTCCAGCGCCTTCAGCCGGTCGGCGAGGGCGACCAGCATGTGGAGGCTGTTGTCCGACAGCCCCGACGCGCGCTGCGCGAGACCGATCACCTCGGTGTTCCCCATCGCCGTCCGCAGTCCGGCCAGCTTGTCGAGGGCCGCCAGTTGCCCGTCCACGACCGCGGCGGCGTCGTCGTCACCGAGGAAGTACGTCGCCCCGGACCGGATGCCGAAGGCCAGGCCCAGCCAGTCCAGGGTCTCCACGGTGGGGTTCGCGGCCTGCCCCTTGTGGTTCACGGCCTGGTGGAGGTTGCGGATCGTGTCCTTGGAGATGACGCTCCGTCCGGCGATCCGGTTGATCCGGTCGGCCAGTTCGCGGTAGGCCGGCGGCTTGCCCCCGGCCCTGGCGGCTTCGCGGGTGATGAGGGCGTCGAGCCGGCCCGCGATCCGGCCGGCCCGGTCCGGAGGCACGAAGGCGCGCTGGGGCCCGTCGGCCTCGTTCGTGTCCATCCCAGTCCTCCGCTAGCTCGGCAGTTCAGGGTACCGCCGAGGGCCAGTCGTGTCTATCAAAGTAGTCGTCGATCGCGAGCCAGCTGCCACGAAGTCCCGAAAGCCGTTTGATGCCGGGGGAAAAAGCCCTCTAAGGTGATGGCGATTTTAATCTCCATCGATCCGGCGCAGTGGCACGAGGACGCCCTGGGCCGACCAGCCATGTCCTCACACAGGAGTGATCGTGCGTACGGTTCGCAGACCGGCCCTGCTGCTGGCAGCCCTGCTGGCCATCCCCGCGGGCGTGATGGGCCAGGTGTCGGCGGCGGCGGACACCGCCTTGCCGCCGTTGGCCGTGGAGGGCTTCGCCTACCCCGTGGGCGCCAACCTCCCGACCGCGCAGGGCGTGACCCTGAAGGCGGGGGACGGGAACATCCGCCTCGTCTCCGACTGCTTCTCGGGCGAGAACCTGCTGACGGTCTACAGCCGGATCACCGATCCGCCGAAGCCCCTCTGCTTCAAGGCGACCGGCCCGACCGGCTACCTCGCCCTGGAGCTGCCGAAGGTCTACAGCATCAAGGGCGACGACCACACGACCAAGGCCACGCTCAACGCCAACGGCACCGTCTCCAGCATCGACATCCCCAAGAACCTCTTCCAGCCCGTCGGCGAGGGCACGTCCTCCGACGGGACCGCCCTGCTCGAGCTGGTGACCTCGGGCGGCACCGCCGACACTCCGGCCGCACCCGAGTACCCCGCCGTCGGCCGGATCACGGCCGGGGAGCCGGGCCGGGCCGGCTCCCGGGCGTGCACCGCCACCCTGGTCGACCCGCTGTGGGCCCTCACCTCCGCCGGCTGCTTCACCGACACCCCGGGCACCCTCGCCCCGGGCGCGCCGCCGGCCGCGAGCACCTTCACCGTCGACGGGAAGAGCCTCGGCATCGTCGAGGTCGTCCCGCGCGCCGACCGTGACGCGGCCCTGGTCCGGCTGGTGGGCACCGTGAAGGGCGTGGCACCGGCGAAGCTCTCCACCGCCGCGCCCACCCCGGGCGAGAGCCTGCGGGTCCCCGGCTTCGGACGCACCGCGACCGGCTGGGCGTCGACCACCCCCCGGACCACCACGCACACCGTCGGCTCCTCGACCGCCACCGGCGTGGACACCGCCCCCACCTCGAACGGGACGGCCCTGTGCGCCGGGGACGCGGGCGCGCCGCTGCTGCGGACCGCGAACGGAACCGTCGAGATCGCCGGCCTGGCCTCCCGCTCCTGGCAGGGCGGCTGCCTCGGCACGCCGGCCACCGAGACCCGGACCGGCGCACAGAACAGCCGTGCTGACGACCTGTCGGCCTGGGTCGCCACCACGGTCCAGCGCTCGGTGACCGGTCGCGACGCCAACGGTGACGGACACTCGGACGCCGTCGTCGCCTACCGGCACACCAACGGCGCCATCACCTTCCTCACCTCACTCACCGACACCAACGGCAACTTCGGCGCCTTCAACGGCGGCTACGTCGTCCCCCCGGCCAGCTGGGACTGGAACTCCATCCGCTTCATCAACGGCGACTTCAACGGCGACCACCGCACCGACCTCGCCATGATGTACCGCAACGCCGACTCCTCCATCACCATGTACACCGGCCTCGCCGCCACCGACGGCAAGATCCAACCCTTCACCGCCAGCCCCACCACCATCCCCGCCAACAGCTGGGACTGGAACGCCATCCAGCTCTTCGCCGGCGACACCAACGGTGACGGACACTCGGACGCCGTCGTCGCCTACCGGCACACCAACGGCGCCATCACCTTCCTCACCTCACTCACCGACACCAACGGCAACT
>NZ_JBVJLD010000010.1:68777-88300 GCF_055584905.1 Kitasatospora sp. NPDC088742
ACCGGCCTCGCCGCCACCGACGGCAAGATCCAACCCTTCACCGCCAGCCCCACCACCATCCCCGCCAACAGCTGGGACTGGAACGCCATCCAGCTGCCGTGACCCGAACCCCCTCCTCACCGACCGGCACCTCGGGTGCCCCCGCACGCACGTCCTGATTCGGAGTCACTGTGCACAGGATTCGCAGATCCGCCTGGCTGCTGGCCGCCACGCTCACCCTCCCCGGGGTGGCCGTCTCGGTGCCCGCCGCCGCCGACACCCCGCCACCGCCGCTCGCGGTGGAGGGCTTCGCCTACCCCGACGCCGCCAAGGTCCTCGCCGAACAGCGGGTGACGGTGAAGTCGGGTGACGGGAACATCCGCGTCACCACCGACTGCCTCTCCGGCGAGAGCCTGCTCGAGGTCTACAGCCGCACCTTCGACCCGGCGCCCTACAGCGTCTGCTTCCGGGCGTCCGGCCCGTCGGGCTACCTGGCCGTCGAGATCCCGAAGACCTACAACATCAAGGGCGACGGCCACCTGACCAAGGCGACCCTCCGGACCAACGGGGTCACCAGCACGGCGGACATTCCGAGGAACCTCTACCAGCCCGTGGGCGAGGGAACCTCCGCCGACGGCACCACGCTGCTGGAGCTGGTCACCTCCGACGGCCCCGCCACCACCGCCCCGACCCCGGAGTTCCCCACCGTCGGGAGGATCACCGTCGGCCAGGCCGGCCGGGCGGGCGCGCGGGGCTGCACCGCGACCCTGGTCGACCCGCGGTGGGCGCTCACCTCCGCGGGCTGCTTCACGGACGACCCCGCCACGCTCGGCTCCGGTGCCCCGGCCGCCCCGAGCACCCTCACCCTCGGCGGCACCACCACGGCGATAGCCGAGGTCGTCCCGCGCGCCGACCGCGACGCCGCCCTGGTCCGGCTCGCCACCCCGGTCCAGGGCGTCACCCCGGCGAAGGTCGCCACCGCGGCCGCCGCGAGCGGGGCGACCGTGAAGGTCGCCGGGTACGGCCGCCGGGGCACCGACTGGTGGCCGGCCACGCCCCGCACCACCACCCAGACCGTCGGGGCGGTCGGCGCCACCGGCCTGGACAGCTCCCCGGCCGCCGGCTCGGCCCCGGTCTGCACCGGCGACGCGGGCGCCCCGCTGCTGGCCGACCGCAACGGCACCACCGAGGTGGTGGGCGTCATCTCCCGTTCCTGGCAAGGCGGTTGCCTGGCGGCCCCGGCGGGCGAGACCCGCACCGGCGTCCAGAGCGCCCGGACGGACGACCTCGGCGCGTGGATCGACCGCACGCGGCGTGACGCACCGTCGGGCACCCAGGTGAAGGGCTCCCCCTTCACCCTCGCCGACCCCGCGACCGGACGCCCGCTCACCTTCGTGCAGGACAGCGCCAACCACCTCTGGTACGCCGACCCGCAGGGCGACGGCTGGCACGACCTCGGCCCCTACGCCGCCGCTCCGCCGACCGCGGTCGTCGATCCGGCCAACCGGCACGTCATGGTCCACGTCAACGGCCCGGACCACAAGCTCTGGTCGTACGACCTGACCGCCGCCAAGTGGACCGAGTTCGTCCTCACCCCGGCCGGCACGGCGATGGGCGCCGACGCCGTCCCGCACACGATCGTCGACCCGGCCACCGGCCACCTGGTGACCTTCGTCCGCGACACCGCGCACCACCTCTGGTCGGTCGACCCCCAGGGCGAGGGCTGGTACGACTTCGGACCGCTCGCGGCGGCGGACCCCGTCCCGGTGGTCAACCCGAACGACGGCCACGTCGTCGTGTACGTCAACGGCCCGGACCACAAGCTCAACTCGATCGACCGCCGGAGCAACCGCCGGGTCGAGTTCGTCCCGACGGCCTCGGGCACCGTGATGGCCTCGGACGCGGTCCCGTCCACCGTGGTCGACCCGGTCAACGGCCACTTCACCACCTTCATCCGCGACACCGCCCACCACCTCTGGTCGGTCGACCCGTTCGGGGCCGGCTGGCGCGACCACGGGCCGATGGCCGCGACCGACCCGGTCGCCGTCGTGGACACGGCGCGCGGCCGCGTGGTGGTCCACGTCAACGGGCCCGACTACCGGCTGAACTCACTGGAGTTCAGCACCGGCGCCTTCACCCAGGTCGCGCTCACCCCGGCCGGGACCCCGCTGGCCGGTGACACCGTCCCGCAGACCGTGGTCGCCCCGTCGAGCCACCTGGTCAGCTACACCCGCGACAGCCGCAACACCCTCTGGTCGTACGACCCGCAGGGCTCCGGCTGGACCCGCTTCACCGGTGGCCCCTCCGTCGGCTGACGGACCACCACCCTCCTTCCGTCCTGCTCCGCCCGCTCCGGCCACCGTGGTCCGAACACCACGGCCCGACGCGGGCGGAGCCCTCCTGATCGGACGTCAGCACACCCATGAGAAGAAGCAGTTGGACACCACTGCGGCGCGGAGCCGCGATGCTGGCGGTCAGCGCCCTGCTGGCCGGCCTGCCCGCGCTCCCGGCCTCGGCCGACACCGCGCCCGCCACCGGCCCCTCCCCCGACCGGGTGGCCGCGATCGACGCCTGGGAGGCGGGCGGCCCGGCCGTCCGCCGAGCAGCCGAGCTCGCGCTCGCCGGCTCCGACGCGGACGTCGCGGCGTTCCTGGCCGGCGGCCGCACGGCCGCCGAGGACCAGGACCTGCGCACCCGGATCGAGGAACTGGTCGCCGTCTCCGGCCCCGGGGTCCGGCAGGCGGCCACCACCGCCCTCGCCACCGGCACACCGGCCGCCCTGAAGGCCTTCGCCGACACCGGCTTCAAGGCCCCGTACGAGCACGACCAGCGGGTCCTGCTCTCGCAGATCCAGTACGTCGGCGGGCCGGGCGTCCAGGACGCCGCCAACAAGGCCATGGCCGGGACGGTCACCGACGTGACCGCCTTTCTCAACACCGGCCAGTTCGGCCCGCGTGAGCACGACGACCGGGTCAAGCTGAGCCAGCTCCAGGCCTCCGGCGGGCCCGAGGTCCGCAAGGCCGCCGGCACCGCGATGGCCGGCACGGTCGAGGACGTCCGGGACTTCCTGCGCTACGGCTACCAGACCGCCGCGGCGCACGACCAGGAGACCCTGACGGTCGCCCAGTTGGCCGACCTGACCAGGAACGCCGCCACCCAGGCCGGCGAGCAGGCCACCACCGCCAAGAACGCCGCGTCCAAGGCAGTGGAGGCCACGGCACTGGCCAAGCAGGCCTCCGAGCGCGCCGCCGCCGAGACCAAGGCGGCGCAGGGCGACGCCGCCAAGGCCTCCAACGCCGCCGGGCGCGCGTCCGACGCCGCCGGCCGGGCCGCCAAGGCCGCGCGGACCGCCTCCGGCGCGGCCGCCGCGGCCAACGAGGCCGCCCGGCAGGCCGCGAACGCCGCCGCCGACGCGGCCGCCGCCTCCGCCCTCGCGGGCCAGGCCGCGACCCGGGCCGCCAACGCGGCCACCGAGGCCGCGGGCGACGCCGGCAAGGCCGCCGCCGCGCGGGACGCGGCCGTGGCCGCCCGCAACGCGGCCGCCGACGCCCGCAGCGCCGGCGAGGCGAGCCAGTGGGCCGAGCGGGCCGGCAAGCAGGCCGTTCTCGCCGCCCAGGCGGCGAAGTCCGCGGGCGACAACGCCGACGCCGCGGCCGCGGCCGCCCTCGACGCGGCCAACCAGTCCGGCGTCACCAGCGAGGCCGCCGAGCGGGCCCGGCAGGAGGCCGCGGCCGCCAAGGCCGCCGCCGCCGAGGCCCGGCGGGCCGCCGACGCCACCGTCCGCATCGCCGGGGAGGCGGCCGCCGCGGCGGCCGACGCCCAGCGCGCGGCCAACGCCTCGGCCGCCCACGCCGAGGCCGCGGCGGCGGCGGCCGAAGCCGCCGCCCAGCACGCCGGCGAGGCGGCCACGGCCGCGAGCACCGCCCAGGCAGCCTCTGCGGCCGCCTCCGCGGCGGCCGACTCGGCGGCGAGCTCCGCCACCCAGGCCCACAAGATCACCGACATCGCCCGTGCCTCCGACAAGGAGCGTCTGGACGCCCAGCAGGCCGCGCAGTTCGCCGCCGCCCAGCAGGCCGCCCGGGACGAGGACCGCAAGGCCAAGCAGGCGGCCTGGGAGGCCGGCAAGGTCACCGCGCTGGCCGCCGACACCGAGCGCCTGCTCACCGAGGCCACCGCGGCCGGCGTTCCGCAGGCGGTCGCCGTGACCAAGGGCCGGCAGGCCGCCGTCCGGCTGATGGAGGCCGGCGGGCCGTGGGTCAAGTTCTCCTCGCAGAACGCGCTCGAGGGCACCGAGGCCGACGTCCTCGCCTTCCTGAGCAGCGGACTCGCCCTGGCCAGGGAACGTGACGACCGGTCAGCCGTCACCGCGATCGCCCAGGGCTCGACCAAGCTGGAGCAGCGGCTCGCCGCGGACACCGCCTCGGTCGGCACCGTCACCGAGGTGCGGTCCTTCCTCACCACCGGCGCCTACCCCGGCCAGGAGCACGACGACCGCGTGCTGCTCTCCCAGATCCAGAGCGCCGGCGGCCCCGGCGTCCAGGAGGCCGCCAACAAGGCCATGGCCGGCACCCACGCCGACGTCCGGGCCTTCCTGACGGCCGGTCAGTTCTCCGCGCGCGAGCACGACAACCGCGTCCTGGTCACCCAGGCGCTCGCCGCCGGCGGCCCCGAGGTCCAGGCCGCCGCCCAGGTCGCCCTGGCCGGTCCGGCCTCCGGTCTGGTGCCGTTCCTGCAGACCGGCCTCCCCAAGGCCCAGCAGCGCGACGCCTTCACCGCCGCCCACGTCGCCACCGTCAACTCCTACCTCGCCACCATCGACGGCAACGTGGCCACCGCCCGCCGGTACGCCGCCGAGGCCGCCCGCTCCTACGCCACCGCCCGCGGCGCCGCCAACGAGGCCGCCGGCTACGCCAACCAGGCCCAGGCCTCCGCCGCCCAGGCCGCCGACTGGGCCGCCAAGGCCGCCGAATCGGCCCGCCAGGCCCAGGCCTCCGCCGACCAGGCCGCCGCCTACGCCAAGCAGGCCCGCACCTCCGCCGCCTCCGCCGACGCCGCCGCCCGCAGCGCCGACCTCTCGGCCACCGCGGCCGCCGGCTTCGAGCGCGACGCCAAGCGGTACGCCTCCGAGGCCCAGGCCTCCGCCACCCAGGCACGCGCCTCCGCCACCGCCGCCGGCAAGAGCCGGGACGAGGCCGAGGCCGCCGCCCGCGAAGCCGCCCAGCTGGTCTTCACCAAGCAGCAGGACGACAGCGCCGACGGCAAGCTGCAGAGCGAGACCTCCGTCGTCGACGACAGCGGCCGGGTCTCCTTCATCGAGGTGGTCCAGCGCGACGACCTCAAGCAGGAGATCGTCCGCCAAGACATGTCCAAGTGCATCCTCGAGGACAAGGGCACCGAGACCGGCTGGCTGATCCACGCGAATTCCAAGACCTGGCACAAGAACGCCGCCGGGGTCGAGGTCTGCGACGTCAAGACCACCGTCAAGGTCACCGGCACCGTCGACTACGTCCTGAAGACCTGCCCGGAGGCCAACCTCTCGATCGCGGCCTGCCAAGGCAAGTACAGCGTCTGGGAAACCTTGGTCATCGACACCAAGACCTACGAGAACACCCAGTACGAGACCTCCGTCGAACTGCCCTACACCGACTACGCCAAGCACTTCAAGACGTACTGCAGCGCCCAGGGCGGCGCACCGGTCTGCGGTAGCGGCGACAGCAACAAGATCATGCTCCAGCTGCTCGCCGGCGACTTCATCAAGTGCGCGAAGAACTTCGGCTTCAACGCCGACTGCGCCTGGGCGGCTTCGAACTTCATCCCGTACGGCACCCTCTTCAAGGGCGTCAAGGGCGTCGTCGCCTTCCGCTTCGCCCTGGAGGCAGGCGTCGAGCTCGGCCAGGCCAAGCTCGCCCTGCAGGCCGCGCTGGACGGCTACAGCGAAGCGGCCAAGCTCGGGCTGCTGAAGGCCGCGGACAACATCGCCGCACTGCGCAACTCGTTCAAGGACGGGGTCGGGACCGCGGCCGCGCTCAAGGCGCTGAAGGAGGACCGCAACGTCGACCGGGCGCTGGTCCGGCAGTTGGAGACCGAGGCCGGCCTGGCCGAGGAGGTGCGGACGGTCTGCGAGCTCAACAGCTTCCCGGCCGGCACCACGGTGGTCGCCGGTGACGGCACCCGCCGGGCGATCGAGGCCGTGCGGGTGGGTGACCGGGTGCTGTCCACCGATCCGTCCACCGGGGCCGAGAGCGCCCAGAGCGTGACGGCGGTCTACCGGCACGACACCGTGCAGCTGGTCGACCTGGACGTCGACCGGGTCGGCCGGCTCACCAGCACCGCCGGGCACCTGCTGTACGTCGAGGGCACGGGCTGGCGGGAGGCGGGCACGCTGCTCGTCGGTGACGTGCTGGTCGGCCAGGACGGCGCCGCGCACGCGGTCACCGGCACCGGTCGCCGCGCCGAGGCCGCCGCCGAGACGGTCTACGACCTCACGGTGGACGGGCCGCACACCTTCTACGTCGGCGGCCGGCAGGCCGACGGCGCCCAGGTGCTCGCCCACAACTGCTTCAACCTGGTCCGCGACGAGGCGCCGTTCGACCCGCGGGCGCACACGCTCCGCGACCACGTCGCCTCCGGTGCCGGGGGGAGTGCCACCGAGGCCGCCGCCCGGCAGATGGCCGTGGACAAGGGCGCCAACGGCGTGTTCACCAAGGTGGAGTACGCCAACGCCGCCCTGAGGGACGCGATGCAGAAGGCCAACCCGCGGATCTCCAAGTGGCTGAACCCCAAAAAGCCCCCGTACGACGAGTTCCTGGAATTCGAGATCGACGTCAACGTGAAGATCGACGGCCAGGACATCACCTCGCTGGGCAAGGCCTACAAGGCCAACGGCCCGAACACCGCGGACGTCACCATCCGGGACACGGGCTCGCGGGTCAAGGTCCGGCTGGCCAAGGTGGCCGACCCGGCCCAGCACGGCGGCAAGCAGTGGATCTGCACCTCGATCTACCCGGTCTAGGCGCGGCCGAGGTACCGGACCACCGGTACCTGACAGGCTGACAGCAGTCCACCCCACTCGACGGCGTACGGCCGGAGCAGCCGGCTCCGGCCGTACGCCGTTCCCGTTGCGCGGCGTCCCGTCAGGCCGGGCCGTTGGGCGGTACCAGGCCCGACCGGTAGGCGATGGCGACGAGTTGGGCGCGGTCGCGGGCGTCGAGCTTGGCCATGGCGCGGTGGACGTGGGTGCGGACGGTGAAGGGGCTGACCACCATCCGTTCGGCGATCTCCTCGTTGGTGAGGCCGGTGGCGGCCATCGCCATCACCTCGCGTTCGCGGGCGGTCAGCACGGCGAGCCGTTCGGACGGGACGGCGGCCGGGGCCGGGCCCGGCTGGGCGAGCAGGCGGTCGATCACGGCACGGGTGGCGGCGGGTGAGAGCAGGGCCTCGCCGGCGGCCACCGTGCGGACGGCGGCGAGGAGTTCGGCCGGTGCGGCGCCCTTGCCGAGGAAGCCGCCGGCCCCGGCGCGCAGCGCCTGGGCGACGTACTCGTCCTCCTCGAAGGTGGTGAGGATGAGCACCCGGGTACCGGCGAGCGAGGGGTCGGCGCAGATCTCGGCGGTCGCGCCGAGCCCGTCGGAGCCGGGCATCCGGATGTCCATCAGGACCAGGTCCGGCTTGGTGGCGCGGGTGAGTTCGACCGCCTGTCGGCCGTCGGCGGCCTCGCCGACCACCTCCATGTCCTCCTCGGAGTCGATCAGCATCCGGAAGGCGCCGCGGAGCAGGGCCTGGTCGTCGGCGAGCAGCACGCGGATGGTCATGCGGGGGCGTCCTCTTCATCCAGGGCGGTCAAGTTGCCGGTGCGCAAAGGCAGTTCGGCGGTGACCAGGAAGCCGCCGTCCGGGCGGCGCCCGGCGGTGAGCCGGCCGCCGACGGCCGCGGCCCGCTCCTGCATGCCGATCAGACCGAAGCCGCCGGAGCCGGCCGCGGTGCCGGGCAGCGCGGCGCGGCCGCCGGGGGCGGGGCGGCCGTTGGCGACGGTGAGGGCGAGGCGGCTGCCGCTCCAGGTGAGGGTGATCCGGGCCTCGGCGCCGCGGGCGTGCTTGGCGGCGTTGGTCAGCGACTCCTGGAGGATCCGGTACGCCGTCAGGTCGATTCCCGGGGAGAGCGGCCGGGCCTCGCCCTCGACGGTGAGCCGGACGGGGAGGCCGGCCCGTTCGAAGGTCTGCAGGAGGTCGGGGAGCCGGTCGAGGCCGGGGGCGGGTTCCAGCGGGGCGGGTTCCTCGGTGGCACGCAGCAGCCCGACGGTGGCGCGCAGCTCCTGGAGGGCGGAGCCGGTCGCGTCGGTGAGGTGACTGAGCACCTCGCGGGCCCGGTCGGGGTGACGGTCCATCAGGTGGACGGCGATGCCGGCCTGCGCGTTGGCGAGGGCGATGTGGTGGGCGACCACGTCGTGCAGGTCGCGGGCGATCCGGACGCGTTCGTCGGCGACCCGGCGGCGGGCCTCCTCCTCGCGGGTGCGCTCGGCCCGTTCGGCGCGTTCCTCGATGGCGGTGAGGTGGGCGCGGCGGTTGCGGATGGAGTCGCCGATGGCGCCGGGCAGCAGGGACCAGGCGAGCACGCCGAGGCGTTCGGCGATCGGGCCGCCAGGGCCGTAGGCCAGGGTGATGCCGGTGAGCAGGGCGGCGGTGACCAGCGAGGCGCGCAGCGCGGTGGTGCGGTCGGTGCGGACGGCGAGGAAGTACAGCGCCAGCAGCAGCGGGGTGGCCATGGCCGGGGTGAGCTTGGTGCTGGTGGCGGTCAGGAAGGTGGTGCAGAGCAGGGTGACCACGACCACCGCGCGCGGGTACCGGCGGTGCAGGAAGACGGCGGCGGTGGAGACCGCGGCGACGGCCACGGTGCCGGCGCCCGGGGTCTCGTACCGGCCGCCGTGCTGATCCACCGTCAGGCCCAGCACCATGACACCGACCAGGGTGGCGCCGCCGACGGCGTCGAGCAGCCGGGGGTGGTCGCGGCGCAGGCGCTGCCACAGGTCGCTCACGGGTATCGCGCTCCGGTCGGAAGGGGTGGTCCTGGCTGCCAACGGTAGCCCTACGCCCCCGGCACGAGGTCCGGGGGCGAGGGCGTTTCGGGGGGTCAGACGCGGGCGGGCTCGCGTTCCTCGATCGGCTCGGGGGTGGCGGCGACCAGCTTGCTGCCCTCCACGTCCACGTCCGGGAGCACCCGGTCGAGGCCGCGCGGCAGCCACCAGGCGCGGCGGCCGAGCAGGGCGAGCACCGCCGGGACGATGGTCATCCGGACCACGAAGGCGTCGAAGGCGACGGCCGCGGCCAGGCCGAGACCCATCATCTTGATCATCGGCTCGCTCATCCCGATGAACCCGGCGAAGACCGCGATCATGATGAAGGCCGCGGCGGTGACCACCCGGGCGTTGTGCCGGAAGCCGGTGACGATGGCCTCCTTCGGGCTCTCCCCGTGCACGTAGCCCTCCCGGATCCGGGTCACCAGGAAGACCTCGTAGTCCATGGCCAGGCCGAAGACCACGCCGACCAGGAAGATCGGCATCATGCTCATCACCGGGCCGGTCTGCTCGACCCCGATCAGGTCGGCCAGCCAGCCCCACTGGAAGACCGCGACCACGGCGCCGAGCGCGGCGGCCACCGAGAGCAGGAAGCCGAGCGCCGCCTTCAGCGGGACCAGCACCGAGCGGAACACCAGCAGGAGCAGCAGCACCGCCAGGCCGACCACCACGGCGAGGTACACCGGCAGGGCGTCGGAGAGCTTCTGCGAGACGTCGATGTTCATCGCGGTGGTGCCGCTGACCAGGACGGTCGCCCCGGTCTCGGACTTCAGCCCGGCCGCGTGGCCGCGGATGGCGTTGACCAGGTCCTTGGTCCGCTCCTCCGCCGGGCCGGTCTTCGGTACGGCGTTGACCAGCGCGGTGTCACCGGCCGGGTTGAACACCGGCGGGGCGACCGCGGCCACGCCGGGCAGCCCGGCGACGGTCTTCGCCACCTTCTCGGCGGCGGCCTTCGGGTCGGGCGCGCCCTTGGCGTCGACCAGCACGGTGAGCGGGCCGTTGAAGCCGGGGCCGAAGCCCTCGGAGAGCAGGTCGTAGGCGCGGCGCTGGGTGGTGGAGACCGGCTTGGACTCGTCGCCCGGCAGGCCCATCCGCAGGTCGAGCGCGGGGGCCGCGAGCACGCCGAGGCCGATCACGCCGCCGAGCAGCACCGCGAGCGGGCGCCGCAGCACGAACCCGGCCCAGCGCGCGCCACCGTTGTCGCCCGTCTTCGCCACGCCCTTGCGGACCTTGCGCGGCAGCACCCGGTGGCCGAGGAAGCCGAGCAGCGCGGGCACCAGGGTCAGCGCGACCAGCACCGCCAGCACCACCGTCCCGGCGGCGGCCAGGCCCATCTTGGAGAGCATCGGGATGTTCACCACGGAGAGCCCGGCCAGCGCGATCACCACCGTCAGCCCGGCGAACACCACCGCCGAACCGGCCGTCCCGACCGCCCGCCCGGCCGCCTCGCGCAGGTCGCGGCCCTCGGCCAGCTCGGCCCGGTGGCGGGAGACGATGAACATCGCGTAGTCGATGCCGACCGCCAGGCCCAGCATCATCGCCAGCGTCCCGGTGGTGCCGGACAGCCCGAGCAGGCTGCCCAGCGCGGTGATCAGCGCCATGCCGAGGCCGACCCCGACCAGCGCGGTGAGCAGCGGCAGCCCGGCCGCCAGCAGCGAGCCGAAGGTGATCACCAGCACGACCGCGGAGAGCGCCATGCCGATCGCCTCGCTGCTGCCGCCGGCCTCGCCCTTGGCCATCAGCGCGGTACCGCCGACCTCGACCTTCAGCCCGGCGTCCCGGCCGTGCTGGGCCGCCGCCTCCAGCGCGCCGGTGGCACCCTTCGACAGCTCGCCCGCCTTGGCCGAGTAGCTGACGGTGGCGTAGGCGGTGGTGCCGTCCTGGGAGACGGTCCTGGCCTGGAACGGGTCGACCGCACCGGTCACCTGCTCGGCGTGGGCCAGCTCGCCGACCGTCCGCTCCACGGCCTCCTTGGCCGGCCCGGCGGTGATCTTCTGACCGTCCGGCGCGACGAACACCAGCCGGGCCTGGGCACCGTCCGCGTGGCCGCCGGGGAAGCGCTCGTTCATCAGGTCGAAGGCCTGCTGCGCCTCCGTGCCGGGCATCGAGAAGCCGTCGTCGGGCGCTGCGGGCGCCTTGGCCGCGAGGACCCCGGCCACGGCCAGCACGGCGACCCAGATCAGCGTCACCCACTTGCGCCGGTCGAAGGCCCAGCGGCCCAGGCGGTACAGGAACGTGGCCACGGAAGTGCGGCCTCCTTCGGGGTCGGTGCACGGATCTCGGAACGCCTCACGAGCGGCCCGTCACCGTTCCCGGTACAGCCCGCCCGCAGCGTCCCCCATCCTTCGCGCCCACCCCCTCCCCCGTCGTCGTCCCTGCGCAGGCCGCTGCCGTACTGCGTCCGCAGTACACCCCCGGCCACCACCCGGTACTTCCGGAGGAACCCGTCTCCTCCCTAGTGCCGTGCCCGGCAAGGTTTGCCCCGTCGCGTCGTTCGGTGCGTGCTATCGGCGTGCCGGGCGAAGGCCCGTCGTAGCGGAGCTACCCGGGCTTTTGGCCGGTGCGGCGAGAGTGCGTGCCGGGCGGCGCGACGGGGCAAACCTTGCCGGGCACGACACTAGGCTGGCGTGATCATCCCCCCGGACCGGAAGGCCGCCCCGTGACCGACCCCCAGGAAGTGGTGGAGCGTCAGCTCGCCGCCTACAACGCCCACGACATCGACGCCTTCGCCGCCACCTACGCCGAGGACGTCGTCGTCAACCGGCGCGGCGGCGACCAGCTGCGCGGCCGCCAGGCCCTGCGGGACGTCTACACCGGCCAGTTCGCGGCCGGCCGCTGCCGCGCCGAGATCCTCGGCCGCCTCACCGAGGGCGACTGGGTGGTCGACCACGAACTCGCCCACGGCGTGGCCGCCGACCCCGTCCGCGTCCTGGTCGCCTACCGCGTCCGCGCCGGCCTCATCGACCGCGTCGACTTCCTCGGCTGACGCCGGCTACGCCCCGAGCGCTCCCTCCGTGCTTCCGTACGCGGGGGCCTCGGCCGGGGCCGGCGGACGGGCCGTCAGGCGTAGGCGTAGGCGCCTCGGGCGGTAGACGGTGGCGAGGGGGACGGCGCGGGTGTCGGTGTCCTGTTCGGGGTCGGGGCGCCAGCGGGCGAGCACGGTGGCCAGGGCCAGGGTGGCCTCGGTGCGGGCGAAGAGGTCGCCGAGGCACTTGCGGGCTCCGGTGCCGAAGGCGGTGAAGGCCTGACGGGCGGCCGGGGACTCCTCCTCCGGGAGCCAGCGGTCGGGGCGGAACTCGTGCGGGTGCGGGAAGGCCTCCGGGTCGCGGGCCACGGCGGCGGGGCTGAACACCAGGGTGGAGCCGGCCGGCAGCGGCACTCCGGCCAGCTCGGTGTCGGTGGTGGTCAGGCGGGTGAACAGCCAGCCGGGCGGGTGGAGGCGGAGGGTCTCGGTGATCACCCGGTCGGTCAGCGCGAGGGCCGGGAGGTCCTCCCAGGCCGCCGCGCGGCCGCCCAGCACGGTGTCGATCTCCCGGTACAACTCCTCGGCCACCGAAGGGTGTTGGGCCAGCCGGTGGAAGACCCAGGCCAGGGTAGCGGCCACCGTCTCGGTGCCCGCCGCCATCACGGTGATCACCTGGTCGTGCACCTCGGCCTCGGTCAGCCGTCCGCCGTCCTCGTCCCGGGCCGCCAGCAGGGCGCCGAGCAGGTCCAGCTCCCCCGCCGCCGCCTCCGGCCGTCCGCCGTACCCGGCGATCAGACGCTGCGTCACCTCGTGCAGGTGCCGCAGCGCCGCGCGGTAGCGGCGGTTGGCCGGGGTCGGCAGGCGGCGCAGCGGCCCGGGCAGGAACATCTGGCGGAACAGCCCGTTCAGCACCGTGTCGAAGGCCCGCTCCACCCCGCGGGTGACCTCCGGTCCGAGCGCCGTGGACCAGAGCGTCCGGGCCACCACCCGCAGCGCCAGACCGTAGAACTCCGGGAAGGCGTCGACCACCTGGCCGTCCCGCCAGCCCGCCGTGGTGGCCTCGATCTCGGCCCGCATCGCCCCGGCGTAGTGCCGCAGCTGCGGCCGGGTGAAGGCGCTCTGCATCAGCCGCCGCTGCCGGCGGTGGTCCCGGTACGGGCAGGTGACCAGGCCGTTGCCGGCCACGTCGCGGGCCCGGTCGTAGAAGACCCCGCCCTTGTCGTAGACCTGGTCGCCCGTCAGCACCCGGCGCAGCAGCTCGGGATGGCACGGCACGTACGCGGTGGACGGGCCGATCCTGATCCGCACCAGGTCGCCGTGGGCGGCCAGCGAGGTCATGAAGCGGACCGGACTGCGCGTCATCTGCCACACGTGCCCGAGCCCGGGCACCGCCCCGGGTGCCGTCCCCACCTCGAACGTCTGCTGTGCCACCGCGCTCCTCCTCGCCCTCACCCTCGCGGCGCGCCGCACCGGTCGGCGGCGCGCCCTGAGGACTACATCGGCCGGTCGGCCGCACGGGTGAAGCCCGGGAGGGGTCCGGGAGGGGCCCGGGAGCCGGATCAGTGGCTGCCGTTGACCACCGAGTTCTGGATCGCGCCCTCGACCAGCTGGCGCTTCTGCAGCACGGCGTCGTAGGTGCCGTTCAGGATCAGCGTGTTGACCGCCTTGACCAGCACGTCCCGCAGCTCCTGGTCGCCCTTGCGGACCGCGATGCCGAACGGGCGGGACTGCAGCTGCGGCCCGGCCAGGTCGAAGGTGCGGCCCTCGTCGAGCTTCTGCGCGTTGTACTGGGCCTTGGGGTAGTCGGTGATGTAGACGTCGGCGGCGCCGCTGCGGACGTTGGCCAGGGCCTCGTCGTCGGAGCCGGTCTCCAGCGCCTTGAGCGGCTTGCCGGCGTGGTCGCAGGCCTTCTGCTGGCGGACCATCAGGTCGTTGTGGGTGGTGCCCTTCTTGGCCGTCACCGAGTGCCCGCAGAGGTCGTCGATGCTGGAGACGCCCTTGGGGTTCTTCTCCTTGACCACCATGCCGATCCCGGCCATGAAGTAGTCCACGAAGTCGACGCCGTCGTTGACCTGGGCGCCGTTCTTGTCCAGGCCCTGCTGGCGCTCACGGGTGTCGGTGATGCCCGACATGCCGATGTCGAACTTCTTCTCCAGCACCCCGGGCAGCACGTTGGCGAACGCGCCGGCGTCGAAGAACTCGAACTTCACGCCGAGCAGCCCCTCCATCGCGGCGGCCAGGTCGGCGTCCAGGCCGTCCGCCTTCCCCTGGCCGTCCTTGAAGATGACCGGGGCGGCGGTGAAGGAGGCGCCGACCTTGATCACACCGGCCTCCCGGTACCGCTTGGGCAGCTGTTCCTTGAGACCGGCCTTCTTCTCGCCCGGACCGCCGGTGCCGCAGGCGGTGAGCAGCAGGGCGCCGATGACGGCGGTGGTGACGGCTTGGGTGCCACGGCTGGCGAGGCCCTTGTTCATGTTCATCCCGACGGATCGCGTGGTGCGGGGCCGGGCACGGCTTCGGCGGGCGTACCGCGAGCACCCGTCCGGCCCCCGCGCCGATGGGTCCCTTCCCGAGCATGGCGGTGCCACGGGAACGCGTCCGTCGACCGCCGTCCGACGAACTGCCGGACCGATGATAACCATCATGCCCACGCCACCCCGCCCCCGGGTTCGTACACCGCCAGGTCACGGCCACGGTCCGGAGCAGGGACGGGGAGGAACGCCGACGGCGTACGGCCGGAGCTGACCGCTCCGGCCGTACGCCGTCATGTCCACCGGGCCGCTGCTGGAAGCCGGCACCAGGGCCGCACCTACCCGAGGATCGGGAAGATCGAGGTGCAGACCCACTTCTTGCCGCCGTGCTGGCTCGGGTCGGCGACCTTGGCGAGTTGGACCCGGACCTTGGTCCCCGTCGTCCTGGTGACGACGTTCGCCGTGGTCGTGGCTCCGTTCGCGACGTAGGACGTGCCCAGCGAGGTGAGGCTCTGACCGCCGACGTTCACGTCGACGTTGATGTCGAACTTCAGGAACTCGCTGTACGGGGGCTTATCCGGATTCAGCCAGTCGGCGACCCGCTTGTTGGCCTTCTGCATCGCGTCCTTGAGCGCGGCGTTGGCCACGTCCAGGTTGGTGAACACGCCGTTGACGCCCTTGTCCAGGGCCATCTGCCGAGCGGCCGCGTCAGTGGCGCGCCCTCCGGCTCCGGCGGCGACGTGGTCGCCGAGCGTGTGCGCCCGCGGGTCGAACGGCGCCTCGTCGCGGGCCAGGTTGAAGCAGTTGTGGGCGAGCACCTGGGCGCCGCCGGCCTGCCGGGCGCCGACGTAGAAGGTGTGCGGCCCGCTGACCGTGAGGTCGTAGACCGTCTCGGCGGTGGCCTCGGTGCGCCGGCCGGTGCCGGTCACCGGGTGCGCGGCGCCGTTCTGGCCGACCAGGACGTCACCGGCCCGCAGGGTGCCCGCCTCGCGCCAGCCCACGCCCTGCACGTACAGCAGGTGTCCGGACGTGCTGGTGATCCGGCCCACCTGGTCGACGTCCAGGTCGACCAGCTCGACGGTGTCGTGCCGGTAGGTGGCGGTCACCGTCTGCGTGCTCTCGGCCCCGGTGGACGGATCGACGGACAGCAGACCGTCACCCACCCGCAGCGACTCGATCGGACGACGGGTGCCGTCACCGGCAGTCACCGTGGTACCGGCCGGGAAGCTGTTGAGCTCGCAGACGGTCCGGACGTCTCCGGCGACCTGGGCCTCCGTCTCCAACTGCCGCACCAGCGCCCGGTCGACGTCGGGGCTCTCCCTCAGCGCCTTGAGCGCCGCCTCGGTCCCGGCCCCGTCCTTCAGGGAGAGCCGGAAGGAGGTGACCGCGTCGGCGGTCTTCAGCAACCTGAGCTTGGCCGCGTCGCTGTAGCCCTCCAGGGACGCCTGCAGCGCGAGCTTGGCCTCCTCGATGCCGACGCCCGCCTCCAGGGCGAAGCGGAACGCGACGATGCCCTTCGCGCCCTTGGCCAGGGTGCCGTAGGGGATGAAGTTCGAAGCCGCCCAGGCGCAGGGCCCGTTGAAGCCGAAGTTCTTGAAGCACTTCACGAAGTCGTCGGTCAGCATGTGCAGCAGCAGCCGCGAGCTGTCGCCCGACATGCAGACGCCCTGCGAGCAGGACACCTTGTAGTGCTTCGCGTAGTCGGTGTAGGTGAGCTCGACCGTGGTCTGGTACTCGGTGTCGATCGGCTGGGTCTGCAGGAGCAGGGTGTCCCAGGTGGTGTACTTGCCCTGGCAGGCCGCGATGGAGAGGTTGGGCTCGGGGCAGGTCCGCAGGATGTACTCGATCTCACCCTTCGCCTTGACGGTCACCACGACGTTGCAGACCTCGACGCCGGCGCCGTTCCTGTGCCAGGTCTTGGAGTCGGACTTGAAGATCCAGCCGAGCTCGGTGCCCGGGTCGTCGGCGACGCACTTGGACATGTCCTCGCGGACGATCTCCTGCTTCATCCCCTCCTTCTGGTGGACCTCGACGAAGGAGACCCGGCCGTTCTCGTCGACCGTGGCTGTCTCGCTCTCCGTCTTGCCCTCGGCAGCCTCCTGCTGCTGCTTCTGCCAGACGAACTCGCGCGCCTCCTTTGCGGCCTGCTCGGCCTCCTCGGCGCTCTTCTTGGCCGCGGCCGCGGAGGCCTTGGCGTCGTCCGAGGACTTCTTCGCCTCGTCCGCGTACTTCTTGGCCTGCGCGGCGAAGCCCTCCGCCGCACTGGCCGAGGCGTCGGCCCGGCGGACCGCCGCGTCGGCGGAGGCCGCGCTGGCCTGGGCCTGCTTGGCGTAGGCGGCCGCCTGGTCGGCGGAGGCCTTGGCCTGGCGGGCGGACTCGGCGGCCTGGGCCGCCCAGCGGTCGGCCTCCTTGGCCGAGGCGGTGGCCTTGTCCGCGTAACCCTGGGCCTCGGCCTGGGCGTTGCGGGCCAGCGCGTAGGACTGCGCGGCCTGGGCCGCGTACTGACGGGCCGTCTCCACCGAGCCGTCGATGCTCGCCAGGTAGGAGCTGACGGTGGCGACGTGGGCGTTGGTGAAGGCGTCACGCTGCTGGGCCTTGGGCAGGCCGACCTGGAGGAAGGGCACCAGGCCGGAGGCCGGGCCGGAGAGCGCCGCCTGCGCGGCGGCCTTGACCTCGCCGCCGCCGGCCGCCATGGCCTGGGAGATCAGGACGCGGTTGTCGTCGTCCCTGGCCTTGTACTGACCCACCGTCAGGAAGGTGCGGACGGCCGCGATGCCGCCGTCCAGCGCCTTGCTGCCGGCCTCCTTCACGCCCGGGCCGCCCGCCGTCATGATCTGCGACAGCAGCACCCGGTCGTCGTCGTCCTTGCCCGGGTACGCGCCGTTGAGCACGAACTCGCGGGCCTGCGCGGCGGTGCCCACCGAGGCGGTCTCCGCCGCCAGCCGCTCGGCCGGCTTGGTCGAGCGCCGGGCGATGGTCATGGCGCTGACCCGGTCGTCGCGTTCGCGCCCCTGGGCCAGGCCGCCGTTCAGGAAGGCGAGGACATCGCTGTCCCGGCCCTCCAGCGCGGTCTCGGCCGCCGCCTTGGCCCACGGGCCACCGGCGGTGAGCAGCTGGCCGGCCGCCTGCCGGCCCTTGGCCAGGGCGACCGCGGGGGTGACCCCGGCGGCCGTCGCCTCGGTGAGCAACTGCTCGGTGGAGGCGGCGAGTTGGACGGTCTTGCCGGCCTCCCAGGCGGCCGTGCGGTTCTTCTCCGACTCGGCCCGGGCGGCCTCCTCGGCGATGGCCATCTCGGCCGCGGCCTGCGCCGTCAGCCGCTCGTCGTCGCTGCGACGGGAGAGGTCGGTGAGCTTGTGCGCCGACTCGGCGGCCGTGGCCGCGGTGTCGGCCGCGGCCTTGGCCTCGGTGGCGGCGGCCTGCGCGGTGTTGGCCGCGGTCGCGGCCTCACCGGCGTGGGCGGCCGCGGCGTCGGCGGCGGCTGCCGCCGCTTCGGCGTGGCCGGCCGCCGCGTTGGCGGCGCGCTGTGCCTCGGCGGCGGCGTCGGCCGCCTCCTCGGCGATCTTCACGGTCATCCGCGCCGCGCGGCGGGCCTCGGCCGCGGCGGACCTGGCCCGGTCCGCGGCCCGGCGGGCCCGGTCGGCGGCGTCGGTGGCGACGCCCGACTGGTTGGCCGCCTCGGCGGCCGCGTCGGCGGCCGCCGTCGCGTTGTCACCGGCGTCGGCCGCGGCCTTGGCCGCGGCCGCGGCCTGCAGCCCGGCCCGGCCGGCCCAGGCGGCGGCCTCGCCGGAGGTCCGGGAGTCGCGGGCCGCGTTGCGGGCGGCAACCGCCGCGTCCCTGGCCTTGCCGGCGTCCTTCTCGTTGATGGCCGCCGCGGCGGCGGCGCTACGGGCCTGCGCGGCGGCGTCCCCCGCCTTGGTCGAGGCGGCAGAGGCGTCGGCCGCCGCGTTCGCTGCCTGCTGGGCCGCCTCGTTCGCCGCGGAGGCGGCCGAGGAGGCGGTCCGGGCGGCGCCGGCGGCACGGCTCGCGGCGTCGGCGGCACGGCCGGCCGCGTTGGCCGCCTTGCCGGCCTCGCCCTGGGCGAGCTTGGTCTCCTTGGCGGCCAGCTCGGCCGCCTGCCGGGCCAGCTTCGAGGCGTCGATCGCCCGCTTGGCGGCGTCCTCGGCGACCCGGGACTGCTCGCGCGCCCGGGTGGAGGCGTTGCCGGCCACGTCGGCGAGCTGAGCGACCGTCAGGGTCTCCCGGTCGTGCGCCGAGGCGGTCTGCCAGCCGTAGCGCAGGAAGGCCCGGACGTCCTCGACCCCGCCGTCCAGCGCGGCCCCGGCCGCCTTCTTGACCTCCGGGCCGCCGGTCGCCATCAGCTGGCTGAGCCGGACCCGGTCGTCGTCGTCCCGCTCCTTGAACTGACCCACGTTCAGGAAGTGGTTGACGTCCTCGACGGTGCCGTTCATGGCCGTGTTGCCCGCGGCCCTGACCCCCGGCCCGCCCATCGCCATGACCTGCGACAGCCGGACCCGCTGGTCGTCCTCGTACTGCTTGCGGGCGCCGCCGTCCAGCACCGTCCGCACCTTGGCGGCCGAACCGGTGGCCGGATCGAGGGCCTTGAGGCCCACCTCCCGCACGCCCGGGCCGGCGTCCGCCAGCAGCTGCTCCAGCCGGACCCGCAGGTCCTGCTCCTCGGCGGCCGCCCGGCCGCCGAGGACGAACGCCGTCACGTCGGCGTCCGAACCGGCCAGCGCCGTCTCGGCGGCGCGGCGCACCAGCGGCCCGCCGGCCTTCCAGGCCGCCACCGCGGCCACCCGGTCGGCGACCGGGCCCTGGGCCGGCGTGGTGTCGGCCAGGGCCTGGGCCGCCGGCACCCCCGCCACCAGACTCATCGTCAGCAACCCGGCGGCGGCTGCGCGCCACCGTGTTCCCCGTGCTCGCACTGTGGTCCTCATCAGTCCTGGAACCTGTCTCCCTCTGGCACCCGCGGGTGCCGGAACGCCGCCGGCCTCCGGGCCGGCGGCCACGGAACCGGTGGTGCGGCGCGCGTGGCGCC
>NZ_JBVJLD010000010.1:88308-98042 GCF_055584905.1 Kitasatospora sp. NPDC088742
CCAGGTGGTGGTGCTCATGGTGTCCGAACCTAACCGACCGTGCTCAGCAAGGGGCGGGGGGGGGCCGCCCCGGGGGGGGGGGGGGGCCCCCCCGCGGGGGGGGGGGGGGGCCCCCGGGGGGGGGGGGGGGGGGCGGGGCCCCCCCCCCACCACCGGTGGTTGTCAGTCCGTCACTTGGTGGCGGTGAAGTAGCCGGAGAGATCGGCCACCGCGTGCACCTTGCCACTGCTGACGTGCAGGGCGATGTCGTTCTGGCTCACCGGGAACGCGTCGCCGTTGGAGACCATGGCCTGGGCCGAGAGCAGCGCCCCCGCCCAGAAGTTGATGTTGCTGGTGGCCGGGCGGGCGGCACCGCTCGGGGCCAGGGTGAAGAAGCCCGGGCCCTCCGGGAAGATGGCCGTCACGTTGAGCACCGAGGCCTTGGCACCGGGCGGGGTGCCCTTGATGCCGGCCACCTGGCCGTAGGTGAGCGGCGCGCCGCCGTTCAGGCGGGTGTCCAGCACCCGCAGCGGGGCGATCGGCCGGTAGAAGCCGGCGCCGTTCGGGCTGTAGTCGCCGACGAAGTCCACGATCAGGTCGGTGCTCGCACCGTGGCTGTAGAAGGAGACCTTGCCGTTGGCCCCGACCGGGACGATGACCTGGTTCGAAATGGTCTGGCCGGCCGAGTAGTTGAGGTTCGAGACGGCGGGCCGGGTGGTGCCGGCCGGGAAGGCCGTCAGGTTGCCGCCGGCGCTGGGGTTGGTGACGGTCAGGTTGAGCACCACGGCGGTGGCGTTGGCCGGCACGCCGTTCAGGCCGCCCACCTGGACGTCCAACGTGGAGTAAGCGCCGATCGTCGCGGCCGGGTTACGGGTGTCGATCAGCCGCGCGGGGGTCCGGGCGGTGAACTTGCCGGTGGACTGGGGGCTGTAGTAGCCGAGGACGTCGACCAGGACGTCGAGGCCGTTGGTGTTCGCCCACAGGTGGACGGTGCCGTCGACGTCGACGGGGGCGGTGACCAGGTTCGGCACGATCTGCCCGGCGGTGAAGTTGACCGAGGAGCCGGCCGGGCGGCCGGAGGCGGTCGGCCGGACGGCGACGAAGCCCGCACCCGTGGGGTTGACCACGGTGATGTTCAGGACGGCGGCGGTGGTGCCGGCCGGCAGCTTCAGCGGGCTGGTGCCGGCCGGGCCGAGCTTGAGCTCCTTGACGGCGCCGCCGGTGGCGGCCTCGACGTCCCAGGTGCGGCCGCCGGTGACCCGGGTGTCCAGCACGCGGGTGGCGGTGACCGGGGTGTAGCCGGAGGCGGCGTACTGGACACCGAGCTGCTGGAGCCAGGAGACCAGGTCGTCGACCCGGGTCTGCGTGACACCCGTGCGGGTCTCCGTGACGCCGAGGCAACCACCCTGCCAGGAGCCGGTGTTGACGGCCACGATCTGCACCGTGCCGTTGCTCTCGCGCAGCACCGGACCGCCCGCGTCGCCGCGGCAGACGGTGGAGCCGTTCACGCTGCTGGCCGCGAGCGTGGTCGCGGTGGCGGAGTTCACCGTGAACTGGCCGGTGTGCATCTCGCCCACCAGCCAGCGGTCCTTGGTGCGGCCGTAGCCGGCCGTCTTCAGCACCTCACCGGTGGTCGGCGCGGTGGCGGCGACGGTGAGCGGCAGGACGCCGGTGACGGCCTTGGCCAGCTTCAGCAGCACCAGGTCGCGGTCGGCACGCGGGACCAGCTCGCTGACCTCCACCTCCTGGACCAGCGGGGAGGCGACGTCGATCCGGTCGATCGAGACGGTGGTCTTCACCTTGGGCGCACCGGCCGCCACCTCGATCGAGGTGTCGGGGGCATCGGCGAAGCAGCTCTTGGCGGTCAGCACCCACTGCGGGTCCACCACCGTGCCGGTGCACAGCCGGGAGCCGTCCGCGCCGGGCTTGCCGACCCGCACGGCGGTGACGGCCGGCTGGGCGCTGATCGGGCCGCCGATGCCGACCGGGCCGCTGCCCTCGGTCGCGTTCAGCTCCAGCAGCACGCTCTCCGAGCCCGAGCTGCCCTCGCCGACCGGGTTCCAGAAGTTCTTCTGGAGGTCGACCACCCTGGTGGTGCCGTCGGCGCTGAGCGTCGCCTTGATGACGTGGTCGTCGGCCTTGATCTGGTAGACCCGCGGGATCTCCATGACCAGCCGGCCCTCGCGGCCGTTGATCTTGAAGCAGACCTCACTGGGCGAGATCGCCCGGCTGAGCAGGTGGACCAGGTCCGTACCCGAGGCGCAGTCGGCGAGCAGGAAGTTCCCGTCGCCCGCCTTCAGGGTGATCCCGCGCTCGGCCAGGATCTGGGCCGCCCCCGGGTAGCTGTAGTCCTCCACCACGGTCGGCGGCACCACGCCCGCCGCCGTGGCCGGCACCGACCCGACCACCACGGGTACGGTCATCGCCGCGACCAGCGGCCATATCAGCCTTCGCCCCACACGCACGATTGCTCCAAAGAAGGCAGGCCGAGGGAGCACTCGTCCCCCGGCAAGTGACAGAAAAGCCCTGCGGACGCTACTCGTCACCGATCATGGCCGCCACGACCGCGCCCCCGGCCCCGAAGGGCGATCTGACCGAACGTCAGCATGGCGCCCCACTTGTCCACAAATAGCCCACCTGTATCCACACACAATCTGACGTACCGTCACCACTTGGCGTGACACATGTCACGTTTGACGGGCACGCGGGACCCGACGCACGTCAGTGCCAGAATGTGGGGCACCCCAATACGGACGGGAGCGAACGCGTGGACCACGGACCGGCCAGCACGCCCGAAGCGGTCCTCGGCATCGACGTCGGCGGCACCGGCATCCGCCTCGCCCTCGCCCCCGCCGACCGCCCCGACTCCACCCTCCGTACCGCCCGGATCCCCTCCCCCGCCCGGGTCACCGCCGACGGCCAGGACGCCACCGCCCTGCTCGAACGGCTGCTCCCCGCCCTCGCCGACCTGCTCCCGCCCGCCACCCGGGTGGCGGCGGTGGCGGTCGGCGCGACCGGAATGGCCCTGCTGGGACGGCAGTTGGCCGCCGAACTGCCCGCACCCCTGGCCCGCGCCACCGGCGCCCGCCGCCTGGTCCTGGCCAGCGACGCCGTCACCGCCTACGTCGGCGCCCTCGGCCCCCGCCCCGGCGTGGTGGTCGCCGCCGGCACCGGCGTCGTCGCCCTCGGCCTCCACCCGGTGGCCGAAGCCGGGTCAGCCGCCGAAGCCACGGACCGCGCGCTCCCGCACCCCACCGCCGTCTGGCGGCGCGCCGACGGCTGGGGCCAGCTGCTCGGCGACTGCGGTGGCGGCGCCTGGCTCGGCCGGGCCGGCCTGGAGGCGGCACTGCGCGCCCAGGACGGCCGGGCCGGCGGCTCCCCCGCCCTCCTGACACTGGCTCAGGAGCGCTACGGCCCGGCCGCCGGGTTCCCCGCCGCCCTGCAGACCCGGGCCGACCGCGCCGGCCTGCTGGCCGCCTTCGCACCGGACGTGGCCACCGCCGCCGACCAGGGCTGCCCGGTCTCCGCCGGCCTGATCCGCCGGGCCGGCGAGGAGATCGCGGCCACCGCCACGGCCGCCGCCACGGGTCTGCACCGGCCCCACCTCGCCCTCACCGGCGGCCTGTTCAACCTCGGAGCCCTGCGCGCCGCGACCCTCGCCGCCCTCCCCCCGGACATCCGCCCGCACGAGCCCGACGGACCGCCCCTGCTCGGCGCCCTCCGCCTGGCGGCCGCCGCGGTGGCACCGGCGGCGGACCTGCCCTGGCCGGTCAGCCCACCGCTCCTGGACGTCCACACCCTCTGACGCCCCAGCCCCCACATCCGCCCCTCGGCCCGGCACCCGGCACCCGGCACCGCACGACCGGACGCCCCTCACCCAGCCGGAAGTTGAGTACTCCTACTCTGTTCCGCCCCAGCCCCGACCGGGAGGCTGTGCTCATGACCCGCAGACTCCCGAAGCCCGCCGCCGCCGTTCTTCCCGTCCTCCTCCTCGCCCTGTACGCCGGCGGGGCCTGGGCCGCCTGGCTGGGCTGGGACCAGCAGTACGACGAGCTCCCGGACGGCTCGGTCTCCGGCCCGTACCAGGCCTGGCAGGTCATCGGGCTGGTGCTGACGCTGCTGCCGGCCGTGCTGTGGGCGGCCCTGCGGCAGTACCCGGCGGCGGGGGTGGTCGGCATCTCGGGCGGCCTGGCCACCGCAGCCTGGATCGACTGGTCGGGCGGTGACGGGCTCTTCGTGATCGGCGTCGGGATGGTCGCGATCGGCAGCCTGGCCTCGACCGCCGTCCTGACCGGCGTGACCCAGGCCGTTCGTTCCTGAACCTTCGCCGGTCCGGCGTCGCCAAGGGGGGCCGAGGTGACGGTGAACGAGGGTGCCGACCGTGAAGTCCGTCACCCCTCCAGGGCTCCGTGCCTGGTCAGAGGCGGTCCGGCCGCAAGATCGAAACGGGTCGAAGTTAGCATGGGGGCAAGGCCCTACCCTCGAAAGATGGACTTGTGACTGTCAACGACGACGTGCTCACGAACTGGAACAACCGCGAGGAGATCGCGGAGTCGATGATTCCGATCATCGGCCGACTGCACCGGGAGAAGGACGTCAACGTCCTGCTGCACAGCCGCTCCCTGGTGAACAAGTCGGTGGTCTCCATCCTCAAGACCCACCGGTTCGCCCGCCAGATCGCCGGCGAGGAGCTCTCGGTCACCGAGACGCTGCCCTTCCTGCACGCGCTCACCTCGCTCGACCTCGGCCCGTCCCAGATCGACCTCGGGATCCTCGCGGCCACCTACAAGAACGACACCCGCGGCCTGACGGTCGAGGAGTTCACGGCTGAGGCGGTGGCCGGTGCGGTCGGCCCCAACAAGCTGGAGCGCCGCGAGTCCCGCGACGTCGTGCTCTACGGCTTCGGCCGGATCGGCCGCCTGCTGGCCCGTCTGCTGGTCGAGAAGGCCGGCTCGGGCAACGGCCTGCGCCTGCGGGCCATCGTGGTCCGCAAGGGCAAGGGCGACGACCTCGTCAAGCGCGCCTCGCTGCTGCGCCGCGACTCGATCC
The DNA here is from genome assembly GCF_055584905.1 of Kitasatospora sp. NPDC088742. Classification (NCBI taxonomy): domain Bacteria; kingdom Bacillati; phylum Actinomycetota; class Actinomycetes; order Kitasatosporales; family Streptomycetaceae; genus Kitasatospora; species Kitasatospora sp. NPDC088742. The sequence continues at coordinate 93,337 of NZ_JBVJLD010000010.1, forward strand.
ACGGTCAGTTCAACGGCACCATCACGGTGGACGAGGCGACCGACACGATCATCGCCAACGGCACCGCGATCAAGGTCATCTACTCGAACGACCCGACCACGGTCGACTACACCGAGTACGGCATCAACGACGCCATCCTGGTCGACAACACCGGCATCTGGCGGGACCGCGAGGGCCTGTCGAAGCACCTCCGCCCCGGCATCGCCAAGGTCGTGCTGACCGCCCCGGGCAAGGGCGACGTGCCGAACATCGTGCACGGTGTCAACCACGACACCATCAAGCCGGACGAGCAGATCATCTCCTGCGCGTCCTGCACCACCAACGCGATCGTCCCGCCGCTGAAGGCGATGGCGGACGAGTACGGCGTGCTCCGCGGCCACGTGGAGACCGTCCACTCGTACACCAACGACCAGAACCTGCTGGACAACTACCACTCCTCGGACCGCCGTGGCCGCGCCGCCGCGCTGAACATGGTGATCACCGAGACCGGTGCCGCGTCCGCCGTCGCCAAGGCCCTGCCGGACCTCAAGGCGAAGATCAGCGGCTCCTCGATCCGCGTCCCCGTGCCGGACGTCTCGATCGCGATCCTGAACCTGCAGCTGGCCCGCGAGACCAGCCGCGAGGAGGTCCTGGACCACCTGCGCGAGGTGTCGCTGACCTCGCCGCTGCGCCGTCAGATCGACTTCACCAACGCCCCCGACGCGGTGTCGAACGACTTCATCGGCTCCCGCCACGCCTCGATCGTGGACGCGGGCGCGCTCAAGGTGGACGGCGACAACGCCATCCTCTACCTGTGGTACGACAACGAGTTCGGCTACTCCTGCCAGGTCGTGCGGGTCGTCCAGCACGTCTCGGGCGTCGAGTACCCGACCTTCCCGGCCCCGACCGTCTGACGCACCGTCCGGCTCCACGGCTGACCGAGGCCGCCCCCGCCACCAGGTGGGGGCGGCCTCGGCCGTTCGCGCAACCGCTGATCGTCCAAGAGGATGAAAACGCGGCTCCGACAATACGGTTTGACGGCGTTTCAGAAAGTAGGGGCCTCATTTCTTAGGACATTCTCCGGAGAACTGTCACGTCCGGAGAAAGGCCCAGGTACCGCCGGTGCCCGCTCTACGCCGCCCGCCCAGGAGAGCCGCAGCTCTCACCGTCCTCTCCCTCTGCGCCGGCTACCTGGGCGGCTGGGTGCCCGGCGCCGAGGCCGCCGCCGGGGACGGCTCGGTCACCGTCCGGGTGGTCCGCGAGGTGAACGGGAACGGTGCGTACGACAGCGTGCTGGAGCCCGGGATGTCCGGGGTGACGGTCAACCTGACGGACGACGCCGGGACCACCATCAGCGGCACCACCGGCGCCAACGGCCAGGTCACCCTGAACGCGGGCACCAGCACGCTGACCGGCGGCAAGTACCGGGTCCAGGTGATCAACCCCAAGCCGGGCGTCCTGTACTCGGCCTTCGCCGACCGCACCGGCCTGGCCGGGGCGCCGAACAAGCTGAGCAGCACCGAGGAGTTCGTCGACCTCTCCGGCGGCAAGACCGTCTCGTACACCACCGCGTTCTGGAACCCGGGCGACTACTGCCAGACCAACGCCCCCCTCGTGACGGCCTGCCTCCGCAACGACAACCCGACCGCCGACGCCGGCACGATGCGGACCCTGGTGCAGTTCCCGTACAACTCGCGGGGGGTGGACAAGGACACCACCGACCTGGCCACCAAGGCGGACACCGGCGCGCTGTACGGCATCGGGTACAGCAAGCAGAAGAAGTGGATCTTCAGCGGGGCCACCGCCCACCGCGGCTCCGCCTACGGGCCCAGCGGCCAGGGCGCGATCTACCTGACCGACCGGAGCACCGGCACCACCTCGCTCTTCACCACCGTGCCCAGCGCGGGGAGCACCGGGCACGACTTCAAGACCAGCACCGACGTCGGCTTCACCCCGGCGGTCGCCAAGGAGTCGCTCGGCGACGTCGAGGTCTCCGAGGACGGCCAGGACCTCTACGTGGTGAACCTGGCGGACCGTCAGCTCTACCGCTACGACGCGACCGCCAAGACCGCCGCCAAGCCCAAGGCCGTCTACCCGATCCCTCAGCCGACCACCGCCTGCCCGGCCGCCGGCGACTGGCGTCCGTACGGCCTCGGCATCCAGGACGGCGTGGTCTACGTCGGCGGCGTCTGCTCCGGCGAGTCCACCCAGTCGGAGTCGGACATGCGCGCGATCGTGCGCACCTTCGACCCGGTGGCGGGCACCTTCGGCTCCGTGGTGATGGACCAGAAGCTGGACTACTCGCGCCCGATCTCCTTCGAGTCCTCGCCCAACTGCAAGGGCGCCTCCTGGTACCCGTGGAACGACCAGATCCCCAGCCAGCAGGAGGGCAAGGACTGTGCGGCCGGGTACTACGCCAACCCCGAGCCGATGCTGGCCGACATCATCGTGGACACCGACGGCTCGCTGATCCTGGGCTTCCGTGACCGCCTGACCGACCAGCTCGGCCACCTGCAGCACATCGCCCCCGGCAGCGGCCTCTACCAACCGGCCTCCGGCGGCTCGCTCAGCCGGGCCTGCCTGTCCGGCACCACCTTCGTGATGGCCGAGAACGGCGGCTGCGGCAAGACCGGCCGCGGCGAGAACTACTACTACAACCGCACCTACTGGGAGCACGGCAACGGCTTCTTCGCGGGCAACGCGCTCTCCAAGGTGGAGAGCACCATCGCGAGCTCGGCCGTCGACCCGACCGGCACCATCTTCAGCGGCGGCACCGCCTTCGCCAACCGCGACGGCTCGGAGAGCCCGCGCGACGCCACCCACGGCAACCGGCTGACGACCACCTTCGGCAAGGGCGGCTCGATGGCCGACATCGAGGTGATGTGCGACGAGGCACCGCTCCAGATCGGCAACCGGGTCTGGTACGACGTCAACAAGAACGGCATCCAGGACCCGACCGAGGCCCCGGTGGTCGGCGCCACCGTCCGGCTGTACGACTCCACCGGCGCGGTCGTCGCCACCATGAAGACCACCGCGCGCGGCGAGTACTACTTCGACAACTCCAACGTCGCGAGCGGCCTCAAGCCGAACACCCGGTACACCGTCAAGGTCGACCTGCCCTCCGACTACGCCTCCGGCGGCCCGCTGTTCCAGTGGGTGCCGACCCAGGCCGACGCCGGCACCAACGACTTCATCGACAGCGACGGCCGCGTCCCGCCCGGCGGCACGTACCCCGAGTACTCCGTCACCACCGGCGGCCCCGGCCAGAACAACCACACCTACGACTTCGGCTTCAACCAGCCGGAGGGCGCCGTCACGGTCACCAAGACCGACCCGACGGGCAAGGTGCTCCCGGGCGCGGTCTTCCAACTCTGGAAGGAGTCCAACGGCACGACCGGGCTGCAGACCACCGGCACCACCCTGGACACCAAGATCGGCGCCCCCTGCACCACCCCGGCCAACGGCCAGTGCACCGCCACCGTCGGGCTCGGCACGTACTACTGGCAGGAGACCCAGGCACCGCCCGGCTACCTGATGCCGGCTCAGCCCGTCTTCGGGCCGCTGGTCCTGACGATGGCCAACTACCAGGCGGGCGTCACCGTCACCGCCGTCGACCAGCCGATGACCGGCGTGCTGACGGTGACCAAGACCGACCCGAGCGGCAAGGTCCTGCCGGGCGCCGTCTTCCAGCTCTGGCAGGACACCAACGGGGTGGCGGGCCTCCAGACCGACACCGACACCAAGGTCGGCACCCCCTGCACCACCCCCGCCAACGGCCAGTGCACCGCCACCGTCGGCCTCGGCACCTACTACTGGCAGGAGACCCAGGCCCCGAACGGCTACTCGCTCCCGACCCCCAGCATCTTCGGTCCGGCGGTCCTGACCACCGCCAACTACCAGGCCGGCGTCACCACGGTCGCGATCGACCAGCCCCTCACCGGCGCCGTGACGGTCACCAAGACCGACCCGGCCGGACAGGTGCTGGCGGGCGCGCAGTTCCAGCTCTGGCGCGAGACCAACAACGTGGCGGGCCTCCAGACCGACACCGACACCCGCGTGGGCACCGTCTGCACCACCCCCGCCAACGGCCAGTGCACCACCACCGTCGAACTCGGCACCTACTACTGGCAGGAGACCCAGGCCCCCGACGGCTTCCTCCTCCCCTCCCCCGCCGTCTTCGGCCCCCTGGTGCTCGACCTGACCACCTATCAGGCGGGCGTCACCGTCACCGCCGTCGACCAGCCGATGACCGGCAAGGTGACGGTCACCAAGACCGACCCCAAGGGCACCGTGCTCGCCGGGGCGCAGTTCCAGCTCTGGCAGGACACCAACGGGGTGGCGGGCCTCCAGACCGACACCGACACCAAGGTCGGCACCCCCTGCACCACCCCCGCCAACGGCCAGTGCACCGCCACCGTCGGCCTCGGCACCTACTACTGGCAGGAGACCCAGGCCCCGAACGGTTACCTGCTGCCCGCCCAGCCGGTCTTCGGGCCGCTGGTGTTGACCTCCGCGAACTACACCGCCGGCGTCACCGCGACCGCCGTCGACCAGCCCGTGCAGGGCAGCGTCACGGTGACCAAGACCGACCCCAAGGGCCAGGTGCTGGCGGGCGCACAGTTCCAGCTCTGGCGCGAGACCAACTCCGTGGCGAGCCTCCAGACCGACGCCGACACCAAGGTCGGCACCGTCTGCACCACCCCCGCCAACGGCCAGTGCACCACCAC
>NZ_JBVJLD010000010.1:98137-162586 GCF_055584905.1 Kitasatospora sp. NPDC088742
CGGGCCTCCAGACCGACGCCGACACCAAGGTCGGCACCGTCTGCACCACCCCCGCCAACGGCCAGTGCACCACCACCGTCGAACTCGGCACCTACTACTGGCAGGAGACCCAAGCACCCGACGGCTACCTCCTCCCCGCCCAGCCGGTCTTCGGCCCACTGGAACTGACCTCCACCAACTACACCGCCGGCGTCACCGCGACCGCCGTCGACCAGCCGATGACCGGCGTCGTCACGGTGGTGAAGACCGACCCCAAGGGCACCCTCCTGGCCGGCGCGGTCTTCCAGCTCTGGCAGGACACCAACGGCACGGCGGGCCTCCAGAGCGACAGCGACACCCGCGTGGGAACGGTCTGCACCACCCCCGCCAACGGCCAGTGCACCGCCTCGGTCGAACTCGGCACCTACTACTGGCAGGAGACCCAGGCACCGCCCGGCTACCTGATCCCCACTCAGCCCGTCTTCGGCCCGCTGATCCTGACCACCGCCAACTACCAGGCCGGTGTCACCGCGACCGCCGTCAACGAGCCGGTGAAGGGCAACGTCACCGTCACCAAGACCGACCCGGCAGGAAACACGCTCGCCGGAGCCGTCTTCCAGCTCTGGCACGAGACCAACGGCACCACCGGCCTCCAGACCGACGGTGACACCAGGATCGGCGCGGTCTGCACCACCCCCTCCACGGGCCAGTGCACCGCCGCGGTCGAACTGGGCACCTACTACTGGCAGGAGGCCAAGGCCCCCGAGGGCTTCCTCCTCCCCGACCCCGCCGTCTTCGGCCCCCTGGTCCTGGACCTGACGAACTACCAGACGGGCCTCACCGTCACCGCCGTCGACCAGCCCATGACCGGCGCCGTCACCGTGCTGAAGACCGACCCCAAGGGCAACGCCCTCGCCGGAGCCCAGTTCCAACTCTGGCAGGACACCAACGGCACCACCGGCCTCCAGACCGACACCGACACCCGCGTGGGCGCCGTCTGCACCACTCCCGCCAACGGCCAGTGCACCACCACCGTCGGCCTCGGCACCTACTACTGGGAAGAGACCCAGGCACCGCCCGGCTTCCTCCTCCCCACCCCCGCCGTCTTCGGCCCCCTCACCCTCACCCCCGCCAACCACCGGCAGGGCGTGAGCACGACCGCCGTCGACCAGCCCGTCCGGGGCCGGGTCACGGTCCTCAAGACCGACCCCACCGGCAAGCTCCTCCCGGGCGCGGAGTTCCGCCTCTGGCGGGAGACCAACGGCATCTCCGGTCTCCAACCGGACGGCAGCGGTGCGGACCTGACGGTCGGTGAGCTCTGCCGGGCCGCGGCCGACGGCCAGTGCGCGCAGCAGGTCGAGATCGGCACGTACTACTGGGAGGAGACCAAGGCGCCCGAGGGCTACATCCTGCCCGTCGAGCGGACCACCCGCGCACTGGAGATCACCGCCGCCAACGCGGAGGCCGGTGCCACCATCACCGTGGTGAACCAGCCGATGACGGGTCAGGTCACCGTGCTGAAGACCAACCCCGGCGGCGACGCCCTGGCCGGCGCCGAGTTCCAGCTCTGGCGGGACACCAACTCCGTCGACGGCCTGCAGACCGACACCGACACCAAGGTCGGCACCCCCTGCACCACCCCGGCCGACGGCCGGTGCTCCACCACCGTCGGGCTCGGTACCTACTACTGGCAGGAGACCAAGGCCCCCGAAGGCTACGAGCTCCCGGACCCCGCCGTCTTCGGCCCCCTGGCCCTCACCCCCGCCACCTACACGGCCGGCGTCACGACGACCGCCGTGGACCAGCCGATGACCGGTCAGGTGAAGGTCGTCAAGACCGACCCGAGCGGCACCCCGCTCGCCGGCGCCGAGTTCCAGCTCTGGCAGGACACCGACGGCACCACCGGCCTCCAGACCGACACCGACACCCGCATCGGCTCTCCCTGCACCACGCCGCTCTCCGGCGAGTGCGCAGTCACCGTCGGGCTCGGCACCTACTACTGGCAGGAGACCAAGGCCCCGACCGGCTACCAACTCCCGCTCCCCGCAGTCTTCGGACCGCTCACCCTCACCCCCGCCAACCACCGGCAGGGCGTGAGCACCCCCGCCGTCGACCGGCCCCTCCCCGGTTCGGTCAGCGTCCTCAAGACCGACCCCGACGGCCGCCCCCTCGCCGGAGCCGTCTTCCAGCTCTGGCGCGAGAGCAACGCCACCCCGGGCCTCCAGCCCGACGGCGACACCCGCGTCGGTGACCCCTGCACCACCCCGGACACCGGCCGGTGCTTCACCACCACCGAGATCGGCACCTACTACTGGCAGGAGACCCAGGCCCCCGAGGGCTACGAGCTCCCCGCCAACCCCGTGTTCGGCCCGCTCGTCCTGACGGTCGCCACCTTCGACAAGGGCGTCACGGTCACCGCCGTCGACCGTCCGCTCAAGGGCTGGGTCGTCGTCCTGAAGACGAGCCCGGACGGAAACGCCCTCCCCGGCGCGGTCTTCCAGCTCTGGCAGGACAACAACTCCGTGGCGGGCCTCCAGACCGACACCGACACCAAGGTCGGCGCCCCCTGCACCACCTCCGAGTCGGGCCAGTGCAGCGCCGAGGTCCTGCTCGGCAGCTACTACTGGCAGGAGATCCAGGCGCCGACCGGCTACCTCCTCCCCTCCCCCGCCGTCTTCGGCCCCCTCACCGTCACCTCCGCCAACTACCGCAAGGGCATCTCCGTCACCGTCGTCAACGAACCCCGCCCGGGCTACGTCCACGTCCTCAAGCGTGACGGCAGCACCCACGCCGCCCTCGCCGGCGCGGTCTTCCGGCTCTGGCACGAGACCAACGCCACCCCGGGCCTCCAGCCCGACGGCGACACCCCCGTCGCCAGCCCGTGCGCCACCGACTCCGACGGCGCCTGCCACTTCGGCCCCCTCTCCCCGGGCACCTACTACGCCGAGGAGACCGAGGCCCCCACCGGCTACCGCCTCCCCGCCGCCCCCGTCACCGAACTGACCCTCACCACCACCGGCGCCGAGGCCTCCACCACCGTCACCGTCGACAACGACCGCATCCCGCCCACCCCCGAGGAGCCCAAGAAGCCCCTCCCGAAGAAGCCCCTCCCCACGACCGGCTCCCCCACCGCCACCCTCCTCATCACCCTCGCCACCCTCCTCACCACCGCCGGCCTGACCCTCCTCCTGACCCTCCGTCACCGCCGCCGCAAGGCCTGACCCCCTCCCCCACCACCTTCACGGGGTGGGACCAGCCCACCCGGGCCGGTCCCACCCCGCCGTCGTGCCCGGGCGCTCCGCCCGCCGGCCGGGCCCTCCCCCACACTGTCGGGGGGACCGCCTACCCTGTCGCGCGAGCGGCACCGACGAGGCCGGCGCAGCACGATGGGGGCGGGTACCGAGATGAGCGTGGACTTCTTCTGGCGGCGGGTGGCCGACGGGTCACTGGACGAGCTCTCCCCGAAGGAGCTGGGCGAGCTCGTGCCACGCTGGTTCGACGCGGAGTTCGGGCCCCTCCGCGAGGCCGGCACCGTGATGGCCGTGGAGCGCAACGCCTACCTGATGCACCTCGCGCTGACGGCGAGCGGCGAAGTCCCGGCCACCGTCGCCCAGTTGCCGGTCTTCGGGGGCGAGAAGCGGGTCGAGGGCGAGGAGCACCCCGAGTACGGGTTCGTCGGGACGGAGGTGTGGGTCCTCCGCCGCGACGAGGTGCGGGACGCCTCGGCCCTGCTGGACCGGATCGCGCCCGGCGACCTGGTGAGGAGCTCGGACGCCGTACTGGCCCAGGGGGTCGAGTCCCTCGGCTTCCGCACGCCGTGGTCGCCGGATTGGGCGGCGGAACTGGCCTCCAACCTGGGCGAGTTGAAGGACTTCTTCGCCGCGGCCGCGGCGGCGGGCAACGCGATGGTCAAGTTCGAGTCGGCCTGACCTCCACGGCCACGGCCACGGCCACGGCGGCCAACCCACAGCCACCGCCGCTACCCCAGGGCCGTGACGCCCAGCAGCAGGACGCGCAGAGCGTTGTCGATCGCCGCCCCGCGCTCGGCGGCCGAAAGGTCGGGCTGCAGGTTGACCAGGATGGTGGCGAGCCCGTGCACCGTGGCCCAACTGGCCATCACCGCCGCCCCGGTCTCCTCCGGCCGCAGGCATCCCGCCACGGTCAGCCGGTCGAGGGCCGCCAGCAGGATCGCGTCCGGCTTTGGCCGGCCCTCGGGGTCGGGGACCGGCTCGGCGCCGTACGATCCGGGCGTGCCCACGCCCGAGGGGTTGCCGTCCATGGCGGTCCGGAACAGTCCCGGCTCGTCGAGCGCGAACTGCACGTAGGCCCGGCCGACCTCGCCCAGGTGGAACACCGCGGCCGCCCGGGGGTCAGACGGCTCCCGGACGGACGCCACGTGCGCCGCCATCGCCGCTCCCAGCTCGCACAGGGCCTGCTCGGCCACCGCCGCCTTCAGCCCGGCCAGGGTCTTGAAGTGCCCGTACGCGGAGTTGGGCGCGACCCCGACGAGGCGGGCGACCTCGCGCAGGACCACCGCCTCCGGCCCGCCGGTGCGGGCCAGTTCGATGCCCGCCCTGATCAGGGCCGCCCGCAGGTCGCCGTGGTGGTAGGTGGCGCGGGTGCGACGGGTCGGCTCGGTCATGTACGGATCCTGGCACGGACGGCTACGGCGCGACGAACCTCAGGCCCGGGAGGTCGCGACGGCGGATCATCAGCTCGGCGACGACGATGTTGGGCAGCCAGCAGAGGAACGGGACCGCGGCGTAGGCCTGACGGACCATCTGCTCCACGTCGCCCCCGGCGGCGCCGCCGGCCAGCACCTGGACCAGGACCAGCACGCCGAACCAGAGCCGGAGGGTCGGCGCCGCGAAGGTCAGGGCGAAGTTCCGGATCATCCAGGCCTGGTGGGCGGCGAAGTCGCCCTTCCGTGCGGCCCGGTAGCCGCGCCAGGCGGTCCACCCCCAGAGCACGGCGAGGCTGCCGAAACCGAAGAACCCGGCGAACGCCACGGAGTTGAAGAACGACATCACCAGCGCCGCCACCGAACCGGCCCCGACGGCGAGCAGGTAGCCGCGCCCGATCCAGCGGTGCACGCGGGGGAGGCGGCGCCGGATCGCCCGGACGAACTGGAACGGCCCGACCGCCAGCGCCAGGCCGGCCGTGACGATGTGGACGTAGAAGGCGACCTGGACCGCGAAGGGCCGGTCCGCATAGGTCGGCGCGAGGCCGACCCTGTCGGCGGCGAGGTCCTGCAGGCTGCCGGCCGCGTACTGGCCGACGGAGTAGCCGGTGATCGCCACCGACAGCAGCAGCACCACCGTCCAGCTGAGACGGGAGCCGCGGCGGGGCCGATCGGTGGCCGTCGGCGGGCGTGAGGTCAGTACGGACATGGCAGAGCGGCCCTCTTTCGGGGCTCGGTCAGGCACGGAACGGCGGCACATGCTCAATCTGTACAGTGTGAGTTTCTAGCGCCCGCCCAGCACGCGTGTCAACGGCCTACCGTTGGGGGATGGCGATTCGGGTGATCATCCTCAACGGCGGTTCCAGCTCCGGGAAGTCGAGCATCGTGCGGGAGCTGCAGGCAGCCCTGCCCGAGCCCTGGCTGGCGTTCGGGATCGACGGGTTCGTCGAGGCGCTGCCCGCGCGGCTGCGGGAGACGGAGGAGGGGATCACCTTCGCCGAGGACGGTGGGGTGGACGTCGGGGCGGAGTTCCGGGTGTTGGAGGCGGCCTGGATGGCGGGGGTGGTGGCGACGGCCCGGGCCGGGGCGCGGGTGGTGGTGGACGACGTCTTCCTGAGCGGGGCCGGGTCCCAACTGCGGTGGCAGCAGGCCCTGGAGGGGACACGGGCACTCTGGGTCGGGGTCCGCTGCGAACCCGGGGAGGCCGCCCGCCGGGAGCGCCTGCGGGGCGACCGGGTCACCGGGATGGCGGCGTCGCAGGCCGGGTCGGTGCACCTGGGCGTCCGCTACGACCTGGAGGTCGACACGACCCGCACCGACGCGGCGGCCTGCGCGCACGCCATCGCCGCCCGCCTCCAGGGGGACTGACGCGAGGTCAGCCCGGCCAGGGGTCGGTGGGGAAGCGGGCGGTGAGGGGGCCGCCGGGGCGGGAGCGGTGGATCCAGACGGGCTGGTGGCCGAGTTGGGCGACGGTGGGGGTGACGTAGAGCTGGCCGCGGGGTTCGCCGGGCTCCCCGGTGTCGTAGGCGGCTGCGAGGACGAGGCGGAGCGCGTGGCAGGCCGCGGTGGCCGGGTCGGCGGAGGTGGCGAGGGGGTCGAGGTGGGCGGCCAGGGCGGTGAGGGCGCCCCAGAGGGCGGGGGTGATCCAGGTGACGGGGGCTCCGTCCAGGCCGGGGTGGCCGGCGGTGTCGGGGCAGGTGCGGGCCCCTGCGGGGGCGGTGGTGGTATCCATGCCGGGACCGTACGGCGGGGTACCGACAGGCCTGGCGGCCGGACTGTCGGAGCGTCAGGAGAGGATCAGCGGAGCCGAGTTGACGGGAGGGGCCCAGGCGTACGGGGTGAACCAGTGCTCCGTGAAGTACTCGGCGAGCGAGTACGGGTGGCGGGGGTCGGTCAGCATCCCGTGGAGGAACTCGGCCGCCGAGCAGTCGAACCGCTCCCACGGGTCCTCGCTGTCGCCCCGCGCGACGACCGGCCAGCGGGCCGGGTCGGGGTCCTCCGTCAGCCAGCAGAAGGAGTGCTCGGCGGTGCTGGTGCCCCACTGGAGGAGGCCGACCTCGGCACCCTCGAAGGGCTCGGCGTGGAGCAGCACCAGATCGAAGTCGGGGGAGCCGGGCACGCACAGGTGGAGGTTGTCGTCGAAGCTGCCCGCTCCGAAGGTCTCGGCCAGCGCCCGGTAGTCCGGGGGCAGCCGCAGGCCGAACCGCCGCTCCACCGCCGCCCAGCCCACCGGTCGGCGCTCGCCGGTCCATCCGGTCAGCCCGGCCAACCCGTCCACCGCTCCGAGGTCCATGACGGGTAGTCAACCCCACCGTCAGGACAACGCCGTGCCGCGGGGCCCACAGCGGGGGCCCGAGCGGGTGAACCGGCCGCCGCCCGGGGCGCGTTCCGTTGCCCTGCCGTCCACCGGGCGCTGGACTGACGGCCCAGCAGGCGGGCGGACAGAGGGGCGTGCAGTGCGCAACAGGGTGGCGGTGGTGGCGGCCGGGGCGGGGTTGGTGGTCGTGGCGGTGGTCGGCGGGGTGGCGGCCCGGGACGGCGGCGGGGCGGCGGAGAGCCGGCCGGTGACCATGGACGAGGCGGCCCGCATCGCGCTGTCACGGCTGACCAGCTACCAGGCGAGCCCGGTCGTGGTCGAGGTGGACGTGCCGGACGGTGACGCCGGGACGAGGGTGCGCGGGCTGGTGGACTACCGGGCCGGGCACGCGGTCGGGGCGTACGAGTCGGTCACCGGCGCGGCCGGGCTGGTCGCCTGGGACACCACCGGCCTGGGCGTGGCCCCGCAGGAGCGGCGGAGCACGACGGCGGAGGCGGTGCGGGCGGCGGAGACGATGCCGCCCACCGCCTGGTCCGCGCGTGCGTACACGGGCGACCCGCTCGACACGGCCCTGCGCGTCCTGATGGCGCTCGGCTCCGACCGGCCCGACAACGCGCAGTTGCTCGCCCAGTCCGGCGCCCGCTGGCTGCGCGACGAGCGCCTGGACGGCGGGCACGTCTACGGCGTGTTCTCGGGGCCGCTGCCGAGGGAGCAGGCGGGCGGCGAGGCCCGGCTCACCTACTGGGTGGACGAGGACGGGAACCTGCGCAGGTTCCGGCTGCGGGTGGACGGTCTGCCGCGGCCGGTGACGGTGGACCTGACGGAGCGTCGGTCCCCGCAGCAGGTACCGGCCGCACCGTGGGGACCCACCGACCGCACCGCCCCCTCGCCGTAGGCGGCCGGGCGGACCAGCGCAGGATCACCCGCACGAGCGGAATCCCCGGCGTTTCGGGACCCTTCGGACCCGTACGACTCGTCGCCGCCCCCCGCTCAGGGGCTTGAATCGCAGCTGTGCACCCTTCACCGTCCGACACCTCGCCCCTCCCCCGCCGCCTGGTCCTGGGCGGCGTCGCCGCGCTGACCGCCGGGGCCGCGCTCGCCGCCACCGCGCCCCGCGCCTCCCGGACGGCCGAGGCACCGCCCCCGCCCGGTCCGGCTCCCGCCTCCGCGACCCAGCGCATGCTCACCGAGCCGCAGTCGCCGTACACGCTGGTACTCGCCTACGACCTCCCCGAGACGGCCACCGGCAGCACCGGGGCCGCCGCACTGCGAGCCCTGTGCGCGGCCTGGACCCGCTCCTTGGACGAGGGCCCGCGCGCCGCACTGGCCCTGGGCCCCGGCACGCTGCACCGGCTGACGCTCGCCGCCCCCGCACTGGCCGAGCTGCCGCCCTTCCCGGGCGACCGGCTGGACCCGGCGCGCAGCGGCGCGGACGTCCTGGTGCAGCTCTGCGGGCCCGGGGGGCCGCAGCAACTCGCGGACGCGGCAGCCGTGTTGGACGGCCAGGCGGCCGGGCTGCTGACGCCCCGCTGGCGGCAGGCCGGGCAGCTACCGCCGACCGCGCCCGGCGAGACCCCGCGCAACCTCTTCGGCTTCAAGGACGGCACCGCCAACCCGGCCCCGTCCGAGCGGGACCGGATCTGGCTCACGGAGGGCCCGTACGCGGGCGGCTGCCACCTGGTCTACCGGCGGATCGCGATGGACACGGCCGCCTTCGCCGCCCTCCCGACGGAGCGTCAGGAGGAGGTGTTCGGCCGCCGCCGGGAGGACGGCAGCCCGCTCGGCGGCAGCAGTGAGCAGGACGAGCCGGACCTGTACGCCAAGTACCCGGACGGCCGGTACGTGGTGCCCGCCGACTCCCACGTCCGGCTGGCCAGCCCCCGCCAGGACGGCGGCGCCCGGATGCTCCGGCTGGGCTACGGCTACCGGGACGGCCCGGGGGACGAGGGGCTGGTCTTCTGCGCCTACCTGCGCGACCCGAAGCACTTCGTCCGGATGCAGCGACGCCTCGCCGAGCAGGACGCGCTGTCGGCCTTCACCGAGCACCGCGCCTCGGCGGTCGGCTGGGTGCCGCCCGCCGGGCCGGACGGCGTTCCGGTCTTCTGACCGGGGGTCAGTCCAGCACCGCCTGGGCGTCGATCTCGACCAGCATCGGCTCCTGCGGCAGCTCGCAGAAGATGGTGGTGCGGCAGGGCTTCACCCCGCCCGGCTTGACGTTCTCCTCGATGAAGGCGGCGTAGACCTCGTTCATCAGCGCGAAGTCGGAGCGCTTGGTCAGGTAGACGCGGAACATCACCACGTCCTCGACGGTGCCGCCGCCGGCCTCGACGATCGCCTTGACGTTCTCCAGGGTGCGGCGGGTCTGCGCCTTCACGTCGCCGTGGTGCAGGTACTCGCCGGTGGCCGGGTCCTGCGGGCCCTGGCCGGAGACCTGGAGGATCGGGCCCTTGCGCACGCCCTGGGAGAACATCCAGGCGGGGGCCGGGGCGCCGTCGGTGCGGATCTCGGTCTTCTCTGACATGTCAGTCTCCTTGCTGAGGAACCATCAGGGGGTCTTGGGGGGCATCCCGGCGTCGGCCGAGATCGCGGCGGCGGTGGCGCGCAGCTGCGGCACCAGTTCCAGCACCCGCTCGTACGGGAGCACCACGTCCGGCACCGAGATGGAGGCCGCCGCCACCACCCGCCCGGTGGCGTCCCGGACGGGTGCGGCCACGCAGTTGATGAAGGACTCGTGCTCGGCGTGGTCCTGGGCCCAGCCCTGGGCGGCGACGGTCTCCAGCTCGGCCAGCAGGGCGGCCGGGCCGGCGATGGTGCGGGGGGTGTGCCGGGTGTACTCGATCGTCTCCGCCACCCGGCGCCGTTCGGCGGGCGGGAGGTCGGCGAGCAGGACCTTGGCCACGGCGGTGTTGTGCAGGGCGGCGCGCAGGCCGACCCGGGAGTACATCCGCACCGGGTGCCGGGAGTCGTACTTGTCGATGTAGACCACCTCGCCGCCCTCGTAGGCGGCCAGGTGGACGGTCTGGCCGGTGGCGGCGTTGAGCTCGCGCAGGTGGGGGGCGGCCACGGTGCGGATGCCGCGCTGCTCCAGGGCCAGCCCGGCCAGGGCGAACAGGCCGGCGCCGAGGTGGTAGCGGTAGGCGGCGTCGCGGTAGACGAAGCGTTCCTCCTCCAGGGACTGGAGCAGGCGGAGCACGGTGGTCTTGTGCACCCCGATCAGTTCGGCGAGCTGGTCCAGGGAGCGTTCGCCCTCGCCGAGTTCGGCGAGCAGGCGCAGGGCGCGGGTGACGGTCTGGCTCATGGCGGTTCAGGCTCCGTGGTGCACGTCGGAACGGGACATCAGGCGGGACGTCAAGGACATCGAGGACATCGAGGACGTCAGGGCAGGACAGGGGACACGATGCCATCCACCGTCACCCGGGTCGCGGCCCACTCCTCGGCCGAAGCCGCGAGCAGGGCGGTGACCACCCGCTCGGGCGGCAGCGCGCCGTGGTCCCCGGGGGTGGTGAGGGCGGAGGCCGCGGCGAGGTGACCGAGTCTCAGCCGCTCGCGCCCGCCGAGCCCGCGCAGGGTGCCGGCCAGGTAGCCCGCCGCGAAGGCGTCGCCCGCGCCGGTCGGCTCCAGCACCTCGACCGCCAGCGCGGGCTCGGTGACGGCGGTGCCGTCCTTGGCCAGGGCGGTGGCCTGGTGGGCGGCGTCCTTGACCACCAGCACCCCGGGCGAGGGGAAGAGCTCGCGCAGCTCGCCCGGCTCGCCCGCGCCGAAGGCGGCCTCGGCCTCGTCGGCGCCGAGCAGCAGCAGGTCGGCGGCGTCCAGCAGGGCGGGCAGCACGGCCGGGTCGCGGTCGCGCCAGAGCGCGGGGCGCCAGTTCAGGTCGAAGCTGACGAGGCGTCCGGGACGGCGGTCGGCGAGCAGGGCGCGGACCAGGGCGAGGCAGCTGTCGGAGAGGGCGGGGGTGATCCCGGAGAGGTGGAGCAGCCGGGCTCCGTCGAGCAGCCGGGCCACGGCCGGTTCGGTGAGCACGGCCGGGGAGAGGGCGGAGGCGGCGGAGCCGGTGCGGTAGTAGTGCAGGCGGCTGCGGCCGGGGCCGAGATCGTGCGGCTGGCCGGTGCCGCCGGTCTCCTTGAGGTAGACGCCGGTGGCCCGGTCGGGGTCGGTGAGCACGCCGGAGACGTCCACGCCGCGGGCGGCCAGCTCCTCGGTGAGGCGGCGGCCGAAGCCGTCGGCGCCGACCCGGCTGACCCAGGCGGCGGGCACACCGAGGGCGGCCAGCCCGCAGGCGACGTTGGACTCGGCGCCGCCGACGGCGGGGGTGAAGGAGGTCACGGTGTCCAGCGGGCCCTGACGGTCCGGCAGCAGCACGGCCATCGACTCACCGAGGCAGACCGCTTGGGCCGGTCCCGCTTGGGCCGGTCCCGCGCCCGCGTGGTGAACAGTCATGGTGTGCTCTCCCCTGTGACCGGGCGGTCCGTTGACTGCGCCCGGCCCGAATGCTAGAACCGTCGTACCAACATGCGCAATCACCGTTGCGCATGTTGCAATGTTGACCGGAGGTACAGCAGTGGGCCCGCAGTGCTACGCCACCAGCGGCGAGGGACCGGGGATCGACGGCGGCCTGGTGGCCGCCCTCGCCGAAGAGAGGCTGGACTGGCGGTTCAAGGCGCTGCCGCCCGCCGCCTGGGGCCTGACGGCCCGTGAGTACCTGGCCACCCGGCCGCGCCTGACCCAGCTCGGCACGCCGCTGCTGACGCTCGACGCCGGCGCCCTCGCGCACAACCTGCGCACCATGGCCGCCTGGTGCGACGAGGCCGGGGTCTCGCTGGCCCCGCACGGCAAGACCACCATGGCGCCCGCGCTCTGGCAGTCCCAGATCCAGGCCGGCTGCCACGGCATCACGCTGGCCAACCTCTCCCAGCTCCGGGTCGCCCGGGCCTTCGGCGTGCAGCGGGTGCTGCTGGCCAACACCCTGCTCGACCCGGCCGGGCTGGCCTGGCTGGCGGGCGAGCTGGCCGCCGACCCGGAGTTCGCCGTGGTCTCCTGGGTGGACTCGGTGGCCAGTGTGCGGCTGATGGACCGGGCGCTGCGCACCGCCGCCGCCGAGCGGCCGGTGGAGGTGCTGGTCGAGCTCGGCGGCCCGCACGGCCGCACCGGCGCCCGGGGCGTCCCGGAGGCCCTGGAGGTGGCCGCCGAGGTGCTCCGCTCGCCCACCCTGCGGCTCGCCGGGGTCGGCGGCTACGAGGGCGCGCTGGCCCATGACGCGAGCCGCGCCGGGCTGGACACCGTCCGCGACTACCTGCGCCAACTCGCCTACCTGCACCGCTCGCTGGCCGACGACTACCCCGGCCCGCACCCACTGGTGACGGCCGGCGGCAGCGCCTACTTCGACACCGTGGTGGAGGAGCTGGCCCCCATCGCCCGGGAGGTCGGCGGCGCCCCGCTGGTGCTGCGCTCCGGCGCCTACCTGGTGCACGACGACGGCTTCTACCGGGGCATCTCCCCGCTGGCCCGGGACGGCCGGGACCGCCCGTTCCGCTCCGCCATGCACGGCTGGGCCCGGGTGGTCTCGCACCCCGAGCCGCAGCTCAGCCTGCTGGACGGCGGCAAGCGCGACTTCCCGTACGACGAGGGCCTGCCCGAGCCGCAACTGGTCAGGGGCGGCGCGGAGTTGAAGGGGGCCACGGTCACCGCGCTGAACGACCAGCACGCCTTCCTGCGCGAGGCCGGCGAGGCCGCCCCGGTCGGCGCGGTGGTCCGCCTCGGCCTCTCGCACCCGTGCACCGCCTTCGACAAGTGGCAGCTCGTCCCGGTGGTGGACGACGCCGACGCCCCCGAGCCCCAGGTGGTCGACCTGGTGCGGACCTTCTTCTGATGGCCGATCTGCTCTTCCGGGGCGCCACCGTGGTCGACGGCAGCGGCGCCGACCGCTACCGGGCCGACCTCACCGTCACCGACGGGCTGATCGAGGAGATCGGCTCCGGCCTGAGCGCCCGTCAGGTGGTCGAGGCCGACGGCCTGGTGCTGGCCCCCGGCTTCATCGATATGCACGCCCACTCCGACCTGCGGCTGCTGGCCGAGCCCGCGCACCCGTCCCGGGTCACCCAGGGCGTCACCTGCGAGGTGCTCGGGCAGGACGGCCTCTCCTACGCCCCCGTGGACGACACCACCCTGCCCGCCCTGCGCCGCCAACTGGCGGGCTGGAACGGCGATCCGGAGGGCTTCGACTGGAGCTGGCGCAGCGTCGGCCAGTACCTGGACCGGCTGGACGCCGGGATCGCGGTGAACGCCTGCTACCTGGTGCCGCACGGCTCGCTGCGGATGCTGGCGATGGGCTGGGAGAACCGTCCGCCGACGCCCGCCGAGCTCAGCCGGATGCGCGGGCTGCTGGCCCAGGGGATGACGGAGGGCGCCGTCGGCCTCTCCACCGGGCTGACGTACACCCCGGGAATGTACGCCGACACCGAGGAGCTGGTCTCGCTCTGCGAGGTGGTCGCGCGCTACGACGGCTTCCACGCGCCGCACCAACGCTCGTACGGAGCGGGCGCGCTGGAGGGGTACGCGGAGATGGTGGAGATCGCCGGGCGGTCCGGCTGCCCGCTCCACCTGACCCACGCCACGATGAACTTCGGCGTCAACCAGGGGCGGGCCGGGGAGCTGCTGGAGCTGGTCGACCAGGCGCTGGCCGACGGCCTGGACCTCACCCTGGACAGCTACCCGTACCTGCCCGGCTCCACCACCCTGGCCGCCCTGCTGCCGAGTTGGGCCACCGAGGGCGGCCCGGACGCCACGCTGGCCCGGCTGACCGACCCGGCCGTCCGGGAGGGCGTGCGGATCGAGGTGGAGGAGAAGGGCAGCGACGGCTGCCACGGGGTGGTCACCGACTGGGAGACCATCCAGGTCTCCGGGGTCGGCGAGCCCGGGCTGGCCGACCGGGTCGGCCGTACGGTGGCCCAACTCGCCGCCGCCGAGGGGAAGTCCGGCACCGAGGTGTTCCTCGACCTGCTGCTGGCGGACCGGCTGGCCACCACCATCCTCCAGCACGTCGGCCACGAGGAGAACGTCCGGGAGGTGATGGCCCACCCGGTGCACACCGCGGGCAGCGACGGTCTGCTGGTCGGCGCCCGCCCGCACCCCCGGGCCTGGGGCACCTTCCCGCGCTACCTCGGCCACTACGGACGGGAGTTGGGCGTGCTGACGCTGGAGCAGGCGGTCACCCGGATGACCGGCCGCCCGGCCCGCCGGCTGCGGCTGGACCGGCGCGGGCTGATCCGCCCCGGCTTCCACGCCGACCTGGTGCTGTTCGACCCGGAGACCGTCCGGGACGCGGCCACCTTCGACCACCCCCGCACCCCCGCCGTCGGCATCGAGCACGTCTACGTCAACGGCCGCCCCGTCCTCACCCAGGGCCGACCCACCGGGGCCCTGCCCGGCCGGGCCCTGCGCCGCACCGAACAAGGGACCCGCGCCCGATGACCACCACCGCCCCCTCCCCCGCCGGCCTGCGGGCCGCGCTCGCCGCCGACCCGGTGATCGCCGTGGTCCGCGCCCCGCACATACCCGACGCCGCCGCGCTCTGCGAGGCGCTCGCGGCCGGCGGCATCGGCTGGACCGAACTCACCTTCACCACCCCGGAGGTGACCACCCACCTGGCCCGCGCCGCGGCGGCCGGGCACCCCGTCGGGGTGGGCACCGTGCTCACCGCCGAGCAGGCCCGGCAGGCGCTGGACGCCGGGGCGGGCTTCCTGGTCACCCCCGGCCTGCGGCCCGAGGTGGCCGAGGCCGCCCACCGGGCCGGGGCGCCGGTGCTGCTCGGGGCGCTCACCCCGACCGAGGTGGCCGCCGCGCTGGACCTGGGCGCCGCCGCCGTCAAGATCTTCCCGGCCAAGGCCTTCGGCCCCGGCTACTTCAAGGACCTCCAAGGCCCCTACCCGGGCGTGCCGCTGGTCGCCTCGGGCGGGGTGAACGCGGGCAACGCCGCCGACTTCCTGGCCCACGGCGCGCTGGCCGTCTGCGCGGGCACCGACGTGGTGCCCCCGACGGTGGTCGCCGCCGGGGACTGGGCGGAGATCACCCGCCGGGCGAAGGCCTTCACCGAGGCGCTGCGGCGGGGCTGACCGGCCGTCAGCCCCGCCGCAGGCTCAGCAGCTCAGCAGGAGCCGGCCGGCCTGGCCCTGGTCACCAGCTCGGTGCGGCCCGCCGTGGAGTCCAGCCAGATCACCCGGGTGCCCCGGTCCGCCACGGCGCTCTCCTGGCTGCCCCGGTTGCAGGAGACCCGCTCGGGGGTGCCGCCGGCCAGCGGGACCTGCCAGAGCTTGGGGAAGACCGCGTTGGTCCAGCCGCCGGTGCGGGGCGGGGACTGCGGCGTGTAGGTGACGGCCCGCTCGGAGGCGGTGAACCAGAGGATCGCGCCCGCCGTGCCCGGCGCGCCCCCTGACACCACGTCGACCGCGCCCGAGCCGTCCGGCGCGCCGGAGCGGATCACGGTCCGCCCGGCCCCGGTTTCGGAGTCCTCCACCCAGAGCACCCGGCCGCCCGCGAGCACCGCGCCGGAGGCGGTGCCGGACGCGTCGGCCGGCCGGTAGCGCGCGGTGACCTGGCCGGCCGCGATCGAGTACACGGTGGGGACGAGGACCCCCTTCTCTCCCTCCATCCAGAACTCGGTCCAGGCCAGCAGCCCGTCCTGGAAGCTCAGCCCGAAGGCCTGGTGCCCGGCGGGCAGCGGGATCTCGACGGCGGGGCCGCCCTCGCGGGAGAGCATCACCCGGTGCCGGTCGGCCTCCCAGTCGTCCTCGACGAAGGCGATGTCACCACCTGAGACCTGGGCACCGCTCGCCTCGACGCCGCGCTTCACCGGCTTGTACACGCTGCGCACCGGGCCGCCGTCGAGCGAACGGGCCAGCAGTTCGCCGCCGCCGGCGTCCGGCCCGGTGCTGGTGACCGCCTTCCAGACCGCGGTGCGGCCGTCGGTGCCGGCGGCGTGGTGCCAGCGGCCGTCCTCCGGGCTGAGCCGGGTGACCGCGCCGGAGCCGTCGGTCCGGCCCGTCCAGAGGGTGGGCTGCCCGGTCCTGGCCTCGTCGGTGTTGGCCATCACCCAGCGGCCGCCTGCGGCGGCCGGGGCGGCCGCGTTGGTGTTCACCCCCGCGACCAGGGTGCGGGTGTCGGTGCCGAGCCGGCGCTGCCAGCCCTGTTTGACGCCGTGCTCGTCGAAGGCCCTTGCCACAGTGCGCAGTTCGGCCTTGCCGAGCTTCATCGCCCGGCCGGCGGCCAGCACCGCGTTGCGGCCGTCCACGAAGTCGTCCAGCGGGGTCAGGTACTCGGTCAGCGCGCGGTACACCAGCCGGTCGGCGGTGGCCGGGTCGAGGGCGCGGCGGACATCCCAGAGCGCCCCGGAGAAGATGGCGGAGTTGAGGTGCACTCCGCCGTTGTCGACGGTGAGCCCGGCCCCGATGTAGTGCTCCGTGGTGGTGCGCCCGGTGTCCAACCGCCGCTCACCCACGCACTGTTCGGGGGTGCCGGTGCGGCACAGGTCCTCGCCGAGCAGCCCGGCCCTGGGGTCGGTCATCGGAATCCCCCGGGCCGTCAGCTCGACCGCGTTGCCCAGGTAGTCGGCGATGGCCTCGTTCATCGCGCCGGACTGGCCGAAGTACGCCAGGTCGGCGGTGTGCGAGATGACACCGTGGGTCATCTCGTGCCCGGCCACGTCCAGCGCGGCCGCGAACGGGCGGAACTGCGCGTCGCCGCCGCCGTAGACCATCTTCTGGCCGTCCCAGTACGCGTTGGCGAGCGACTGCCCGCCGGCGGTGATGTTCACCACCGAGACCACCGGACCGCCCTTGCCGTCCAGTCCGTCCCGGCCGAAGCGGTCGCGGTAGAAGTCGTACACCGCACCGGCGTTGCGGTGCGCGTCGGTGGCGCCGCTGGTGCCGGCGGCGGCCGGGAAGGCCGGACCGGGCGAGGAGGCGGGGGCCAGACCGGCGGGCAGGCCGCCGCTGCCGAACTCGGAGATGTCGCGCCCGGCCGCGTCGTAGGTGGTCACGGTGCCGGGCCGGGTGAGGTCGACCAGCTGGTGGCTGCCGTCGGGCAGGCGGCCGGTGTTCACCGGGACGGTGCGGCCGAAGGAGTCGGGGGCGGTGCCGGTGGACGGTTCGAGCGCCGGTGCGGCGGCGGCCTTCGGCAGGCTTCCGGCCGACGGCACCCGGGAGGCGTAACTCAGCTCCACCACCCCGAGGTTGGCGTCCACGAAGACCTCGCGGACCAGCGGCGCACCCTCGGCGTCCCGGCCCGCGCCGAGCACGGTGAAGTGCCGGGCCAACCGCCCCGCGCCGCCGGGCAGCACCACCAGGCCCCGGTCCTCGGCCTTCGCCCCCGCCCGGGCCTTCAGGTCCTCGACGGCGGACAGCGCCGCGCCGCGCAGGGCGGCGTCCGGGACGGTGGCGGCGGTCGGGACGGACAGCCCGGTGAAGTACTTGCCACCGGCCGACTCGACCTGCTGCCGCTCCCCCTCCCCGGTCAGGTGCACCTGGTAGCGCGCCCCGAACACCGGTATCCCGTGGTGCAGTTGCTGGAACCTGACGGTCCGGCGGCCGTCGGCGGCCCGCTCGGTGGAGAGCTCGGCCAGCTCCGCCGGATCGACCCTGTACCGGTCCCGGTGGGCGGCCAGATGGGCCCTGGCCGCCTCGGCCGGCGCGCCGGGCGCGGCCTCGGCCAGCCCCGTGACCAGCTGCGGGCTCTCGGTGCCCGCCCCGGCCACCAGGCCGGGCACGGGGTCGGGTTCGACGGGCGGCGCCGCCAGGGCGGGCGCCGCCGTCAGGGTCAGGCCCAGCGCGACGGCGGCGCCGACCACGGCGGACAGGGGTGTGCGGGCACGGTGGAGCACGGCGACTCTCCTACGGGGTGCGGTTGTTGACGTCCGGTCGGTTGCTGACGTCTGGTCAGCCCATGCTTCGTCGGACGGCGTCCGATCCGGAAGCGGAATCGCCCCACCGCCGGAAATCGTGCGCGTTCGTACGGTCGGTTCCCGGCCGGGCGGGCAGAGTTCACCGGGCCCCGCGAACGCCGCCCACCCGGGCCACGTGATCGAATCGGGCCCGGGGCGCCCGGAACGGGCCGGGCGAGGGGAGCCGAAGGTGACGGGCAGGGGCGGGCGACGGGTGGCGGTGCTCGGCGGCGGGGTGGCCGGGCTCACAGCGGCGACGGAACTGGCCGAGCGCGGCTTCGAGGTGACGGTGGTCGAGCCCACCGGCTGGGGCGGCAAGGCCCGCAGCTCCTCGGTACCGGGCACCGGCACCGGCGGGCGGCTCGACCTGCCGAGCGAGCACGGCTTCCGGTTCTTCCCCGGCTTCTACCGCAGCCTCCCCGACACCCTGCGCCGCATCCCGTTCGCCGGACAGCCCGACGGGGTGGCGGGGAACCTCCGGGAGGCCACCCACCTGCTCTCGGCCCGCTCCGGCCGGGTCGGTGAACGCCTCACCGACGTCTCACTGGCCGCCGGGGCGCGCAGCCCGCTGGAGTTCCTCCGGGCCATCGGCCTGGGCACCGGGGGCACCGGACTCAGCAGCGAGGAACTGCTCTACTACGCCAACCGCCTGCTGGTGTACATCACCAGCAGCGAGGAGCGCCGGCTCGGCCAGTGGGAGCACACCTCCTGGTGGGAGTACAGCCGGGCCGAGGGCGCCTCGGAGGAGTACCGCAAGGCCTGCGTGGTCGGCACCACCCGCACCGTGGTGGCCGCCCGGGCCGAGGTCTGCAGCACCCACACCGTCGGCGGCTTCCTGGAGGCCTTCTGCTACGGCTTCCTCGGCCGGGGCGAGGTGCAGCCCGCCGACCGGGTGCTGAACGCACCGACCAGCACCGCCTGGATCGACCCGTGGGTCCGTCACCTCGCCGCCCTGGGCGTCCGGTTGGAGCTCGGCCGGCGAGTGGAGCGGCTGGCCGTCTCCGGCGGCTCGGTCACCGGCGCGACGCTGCGCGGGCCGCACGGCGAGCGCGAGGAGCTGACCGCCGACTGGTACGTCTGCGCGCTGCCGGTGGACCGGCTGGGCGCCCTGCTGGAGCGCGGACTGGCCGCCGCCGACCCGGAGTTGAAGAGCGTGACCGAGCTGCGCACCGACTGGATGGTGGGCATCCAGTTCTACCTGCGGGAGCAGGTGCCGGTGGTCCGCGGGCACGTGCTCTTCCTGGACTCGCCCTGGGCGCTCACCTCGATCAGCCAGGCCCAGTTCTGGGACGGCGACTTCCGCGCCACCTACGGGGACGGCACGGTGGCGGACTGCCTCTCGGTGGACGTCTCCGCCTGGGACACCCCCGGCATCCTGTACGGCAAGCCGGCCCGGGAGTGCACCCGGGCCGAGGTGGCCGCCGAGGTCTGGGCCCAACTCTGCGACGGCCTGAACGGCCCGGGGCGCCAGAGGCTGCACCCCGGCCTGCTGCACTCCTGGCACCTCGACCCGGCCGTCCGCGGCCTCGACGGCCCGGGCCCGGCCGTCAACGACGAGGCCCTGCTCATCAACACCACCGGCTCCTGGGCCGCCCGCCCGTCCGCCGTCACCGCCGCCCCCAACCTCTTCCTGGCCGGCGACCACGTCCGCTGCCCCGTCAACCTCGCCACCATGGAGGGCGCCAACCAATCCGCCCGCCTGGCCGTCAACGCCCTCCTCGAAGCCGCCCGCCACCCAGCCGCCCCGGCCGAGGTCCACCAACTCCACCAGCCGCCGGAGCTCGGCCGGTTGAAGGAGGTGGACGCCGAGCTCCACGGGCAGGGCCGCCCCCACCTGCTGGACGGCCCGGCCCCCTGGGAGAGCTGACCGGCCGTCAGTGCTCGCGGTCGACCACCAGGCCGACCAGCAGGGCGAGTTCAGCCGCCACCGCGGGATCGCCGGTGAGTCCGGCCAGCCGGGACCGGGCCGCCGCCGCGTGGGCGGCGGCCCGCTCGGTGGTCCAGCGGCGGCCGCCGGCCAGCTCCACCAGCCGGGCCAGTTCCTCGGGCCGGGCCTGCGGGCGGCGGTACTCGCGGGCGAGCAGCGCTCCCTCCTCCGTTCCCGAGTTCAGGGCGGCCACCACCGGCACCGAGAGCTTGCGGCGGGCCAGGTCGGCGAAGACCGGCTTGCCGGTGACGGCCGGGTCGCCCCAGATGCCGAGCAGGTCGTCGGTCATCTGGAAGGCCGTCCCCAGGTCACGGCCGAAGGCGGCCCACTCGCCCGCCGCCTCCGGTCCGGCCCCGCCGTAGAGCGCGCCGAGGCGGCAGGCGCAGGCGAACAGCGAGGCGGTCTTGCCCTCGACCATCTCCAGGCACTCGTCCAGTGTCACCCCGTCCCGCCGTTCGAAGACCAGGTCGAGCCCCTCCCCCACGGCCAGCGCGACCAGGGTCTCCAGCAGCGCGGCGGAGGCCTCCCGGGCCACCGGCTCCGGGGTGCCTCCGTGGCCGGAGAGCACGTCGAAGGAGACCAGCAGCAGCGCGTCGGCGGCGCGGGCGGCGGCCGAGGGGCCGAACACCCGCCAGGCGGCGTCCCGGTGCCGGCGCACCGGATCGCCGTCCAGGACGTCGTCGTAGAGGAGCGAGAGGTTGTGCACCATCTCCACCGCGGCGGCGGCCGGCACGGCGGCCCGCGCCTCGCCGCCGACCGCCCGCGCGCAGGCCAGGGTCAGCGCGGCCCGGACGGCCTTCCCACGCCCACCGGCCCCCGCCCAGCCGAACTGATAGGCCGCCACCTCCGCCGGCAGCCCGTCCAACTCCCGCACCCAGGAGCGCAGTTGCCCTTCACAGGCGTCACCGGCGGCCCGCAGCAGGCCCTCGACCGCGGACACCCGCGGATCAGCCGCGCAGCTTGCGGTAGCGGCGGTGCAGGCGCTGGAGGGTGACCAGGCTGTCCATCCGGTCCTCCAGGGTGAGGCGGTACTTGAGCTTGGGCAGCGGGCGCAGCCCCTCCAGCTTCTCGACGCCGATCTCCCGGAGCAGCCGGCTGACGTGCTCCTGGTACGCCGCGCGGTAGTTGGCGTCGCCGTCCGGCACGGTCGAGAAGAACATCGGGATCTCCTCGGTCAGGCAGTTGGCGTCGTACGCGGCCAGGTACTCCTCGCGGAACTTCGGCTCGGGCCGGGCCTGCAGCCACTCGCGGACCAGCTGCATCGAGCGCACCCGGTCGGTCAGGCCCCGGGTGTCGGTGCGCTGCTGGGTGATGGAGGCGCCGTCCTCGCGGATCCGCCAGTGGTAGACCGGCTCGGAGAGCACGTCCACGCTCTTGGCCAGGAAGTGGTGCGGCACGCTGACCGGGGCGTCCTCGTAGAGGATGCCCTCGGGGTAGAGCACGCCGACCGCGTCGAAGAAGGAGCGCCGGTAGACCTTGTTCCAGGCCGTGCGGTCGGTGAGCAGCGCGGGGAACTCGCTGACGTGGGTCTGCAGCCGGGTGCGGCCGAAGGCGCGGCGGTGGGCGCCGGAGGGCTGCAGGCCGGCGATCCGCAGGCGCAGGGTGTTGCCGGTGACGAAGTCCGAGCCGGTCTGCTCCAGGGTGGAGATCATCAGGCGGTACGCGCCCGGCGGCAGGGTGTCGTCGCTGTCCACGAAGGTCAGGTAGGTGGCACCCGGCGAGATGTTGCGGTAGCCGGTGTTGCGGGCCGCGCCGAGGCCCTTGTTCTCCTGCCGCACCAGCCGGAAGCGGGGGTCCCTGGCCACGTACCGCTCGGCGAGGGCGGCGCTGGAGTCGGTGGAGCCGTCGTCCACCATCACGCACTCGAAGTCGGTGAAGGTCTGCGCGGCGATGGAGTCGAGGCACTCCTCCAGGTACTGCTCGACGTTGTAGACGGGGACGACGACGGAGAGCTGGGGAGCCATCGGCTGGCGGGCCTTTCGGAGCGGGGCGGGCGGGGCGGCCACGTACATCAGTCGGGAGGTCTCAGCTTATGACAGCGGCCGTACCCCTCCGCCCGCCCGTCCTCGGTCCCGCGGCCCGTGCCCGAACGACCGGGGTGCCGTCGGTCCTGTGGGCGGCCCGTGATAGTCATTCCGGCACGGGCACCGATCATGGCGGCCCGGTGACGATTCCGAGGACGATTCCCGGGGGAACGAGATCATGGCGCTTTTCCGACGGCGGTCCGCCGGTGACGGCTCTTCGGGCCGCTCCGGCTGGGGGTTCGGACGGTCCTCCGCCCAGCCGAAGCCGACGGTGGACCCGACCTTCGGGGACGAGCGGCTGCGGCAGCTGGTGCGCACCGCCGAGGCCGGCGACTGGGCCGCGCTGCGGGCCTCGCTGGCCGCCCTGGAGGACCAGGCCGAGCTGACCTCGGCGATCCACCTGGTGTCCGACGCCGAGGGCCTGGAGCGGGTGCTGGCCCAGGCGGTGGCGGACGCGCCCGACGACACGCTGGCCCTGCTGGTCTCCGGCGCCCGCCAGGTGTCCTGGGCCTGGGAGGCGCGGACGGGCGCCCGGGCCCAGCACGTCTCCGAGGAGCAGTGGAAGCTGTTCGGCGAGCGGCTGGAGAAGGCCGAGGAGCAGCTGCTGGAGGTGGCCGAGCGCGAGTCCGGCTGGCTCGCGCCCTGGTACTTCCTGCAGATCGCCGGCCGGGGCGCCTCGCTCGGCCAGGCCGTGGTGCGGGCCCGCTTCGACGCGGCGGACCGCCGCCACCCGGGCCACCTGGCCTCGCACCGCCAGCAGCTCCAGCAGGTCTGCCGCAAGTGGGGCGGCTCGCACGAGGAGATGCACGCCTTCGCCCGCTCCGCGATGCTGGCCGCGCCGGTCGGCAGCCCGCTGGCCGAGCTGGTGGTGCTGGCACACCTGGAGCACTGGCTGGACCTGGACCCGGGCGAGGACTCGAACTACCTGACGAGCCCTCGGGTGGTCTCCGAGCTGCGCGAGGCCTACGAGCGCTCGGTCGGCCACGTCTCCTACCGACGCCCGCGCGGCTGGCAGCCGGTGCACAACACCTTCGCGATGGCGCTCGCCATGGTCGGCGAGAAGTTCTACGCCCGCCGCCTGTTCGAGGAGCTGGAGACCGGCGTGACCGAGTTCCCCTGGCAGTACCTGGACCAGGACCCGGTCGCCGCCTTCACCCGGCTCCGGGACTCCTGCGCCCGCTGATCCTCCGGGCCGCCCCGGCACCGCCCCGCCTCCGAACCCGAGACCGAAAGAGCCAGCACCGGTGTCCTCGACCAACAACGTCCCCGGCGCGCACACCTTCCAGGTGGACCTGCGCGGCCTGGTGGACCTGCTCTCCCACCACCTCTACTCCAGCCCCCGGGTCTACCTGCGCGAGCTGATGCAGAACGCGGTCGACGCGATCTCCGCCCGCCAGGCGCTCGACCCGGCCGCCCCGGCGAAGATCACCATCAAGGCCGGTGCGGAGTTCTCCGTCACCGACACCGGCGTCGGCCTCAGCGAGGCCGACGTGCACACCTTCCTGGCCACCATCGGCCGCAGCTCCAAGCGGACCGCCGACGGCGGGCTGGACGGCTCCGGCCTGGCCCAGGCCCGGAGCGACTTCATCGGCCAGTTCGGCATCGGCCTGCTGGCCTGCTTCGTGGTGGCCGACGAGATCACCGTGGTCAGCCGCTCGGCGAAGACCCCGGACGCCCCGGTGATCGAGTGGCGCGGCGGCTCCGACGGCCGGTACACCATCGCCACCCTGCCCTCGAGCGCCAAGCCGGAGCCCGGCACCACCGTGACGCTGCGCCCGCGCCCGGACGCCGCCGAGTGGACCACGCCCGGCAAGGTGCTCGAACTGGCCCGCCACTACGGCGGTCTGCTGCGCCATCAGGTCACCGTGATCGACGGCGGCGGCGTGGAGATCCCGGTCAACCCCAACCCGGCGCCCTGGGCCGCGACGTACGGCTCCCCGCTGGCCCGCCGCGAGGCGCTCACCGCGTACTGCCGCTCCACCTTCGACTTCACCCCGCTGGACACCATCGAGCTGGACCTGCCGCTGGTCGGCCTGCGCGGCGTGGCCTACGTGCTGCCCGACGCGGTGCCGCCGTCCCGTCAGGCCGGCCACCGGGTGCACCTCAAGGGCATGCTGGTCTCCGACACGGCGTCAGAACTCCTGCCGGACTGGGCCTTCTTCGTCCGCTGCGTGGTGGACGCCGACAGCCTGCGCCCGACCGCCTCCCGCGAGGGCCTGTACGCGGACGAGACGCTGGCCGCCGTCCGGGACGCGCTCGGCGCCCGGATCCGGGACTGGCTGACCGGCCTGTCGGCCAGCGACCCGGCGCTGCTGCACCGCTTCATCGGCGCGCACCACCTGGCCGTCAAGTCGCTGGCCCGGCACGACGACGAGCTGCTGCGGATGCTGCTGCCCTGGCTGCCCTTCGAGACCACCGACGGCAACGTCACGCTGGACGAGTTCGCCCGGGCGCACCCCGTGGTGCTGGTCGCCCGCACCGTCGAGGAGTTCCGCCAGGTGGCCCCGATCGCGGCCGCCGCCGGGCTCGGCGTGGTCAACGGCGGCTACACCTACGACCGCGACCTGGTGCACCGGCTGCCCGAGATCCGCCCCGGCAGCTCGGTGGCCGACCTGGACCCGGGCACCGTCACCGCCCACCTGGACGCCGTCTCCCCCGACGCCGAGCTGGCCGCGGCCGCCTTCCTGGCGGTGGCCCGCGAGGTGATCGGCCGCTTCGACTGCGACGTGGTGCTGCGCACCTTCCACCCGGCCAACGCCCCGGCCCTGCTGCTGGACAACCGGGAGGCCAGGCACGAGCGCAACCGCGCCCAACTGGCCGACGAGACCGACGGGTTGTGGGCCGACATCCTGGGCTCGCTGCGGGCCGAGGTGCCCCGCGCCCAGCTGGTGCTCAACCACCTCAACCCGCTGGTGCGCCGGGCCGCCACGATCGGCCACCGCGAGCTCGCCGTGACGGCCGTGGAGGCGCTCTACGGCCAGGCCCTGCTGCTCACCCGCCGCCCGCTGAAGTCGAGCGAGAGCGCGCTGCTCAACCGCTCCTTCATCAGCCTGCTGGACCACGCCATGCTCGGCCACGAGTCGGCCACGCCGCACGAGGAGTCCTGATGACCGACACCAAGGACGCGCTCTACCAGGCGCTGCGCGACAACGACACCGAGCCGCACGGCCGCCCGCGCACCGTCAAGGCCGAGGAACTGGCCGAGGCCGCCGAGCAGTTCGACGACCGCGAGCTGCTGCTGCTGGCGCTCTTCGACCTGATGGAGGCGTACGAGTACGACGCCGAGCCGCGCAAGGCGCCGGTGGTCTTCGCCCGCATCCTCAAGCTCTGGGACCAGCACCCCTCGGACTTCAACGAGTGGAGCAGGCTCCAGCTGTTCTGGCGGTTCAAGTGGGTCGCCAGCGCACTGCTCAGCGTGCCGGACGTGCCGCTGGCGGCGATCGAGCGCTGGCACGGCGAGATGCGCGAGCGGTACCGCACCGAGGGCCTCGGCCTCCAGCCGTACTACGCCCAGCGGTTCCACCTGGCCGCGCACACCGGCACCGGCGAGGCGGACGCCTACGAGCTGTGGGCCGGGCGCCCGCGCACCCGCTACAGCGACTGCCACGCCTGCGAGTTGCGCGCCCAGGCCCGCCACCACGTCCGCCACGGCGACGACGCCCGGGCGCTGGAGACCTGGGCGCCGGTCCTGGACGGCCGGGACACCTGCTCCGAGGAGCCCTACACCAGCCAGGCCGACTCCCTGCTGCCGCTGCTCCGGCTCGGCCGCACCGACCAGGCCCGCTCGGCCCACCTGGCCGGGTACCGGGCGGCCCGGGGCAAGTCCAACGCCGCCGGCCAGATCAGCCTGCACCTGGAGTTCTGCGCGCTCTCCGGGAACGCGGCGCGCGGCCTGGAGATCCTGGCCGAGAACCGCGACCTGTTCGCGGCCGCCCAGGGCGACCCGATCTCCCACCTCTCCTTCCTGACCGGCGTGGAGCTGCTGCTGGCCACCCTGGCCGGGCAGGGCCACGGCGAGCTCGCGGTCAGCGGCCCGCCCGGCGGCCCGGCCACCGTGGCCGGACTGCTGGAGCAGGTGCACGGCGAGGCCGAGCAGTTGGCGGCCCGCTTCGACGCCCGCAACGGCACCGAGCGTGTGAGCACCTGGCGCCGGGAGCGGCTGGAGCGGCAGCCGCTGCTCAGCGAGCCGCTGGCGCTCGGCCTGCGGGCCGCCACCCCGGTGCCGGTGGTCCCGGCCGCGCCGGCCCAGCCGGTCGAGCCCGCCCCCGAGGACTTCACCGAACTGGTGCTGCGGGCCCGCGAGTTGCGGCTCACCGCGCACCCGGAGGCGGACCGGCTCTGGCAGCTGGTCGCGGACCGCCGGGCCGCCGACGACAGCCCGCTGCCGGAGGCGCTCGGCCCGGAGGAGCGGCTGCTCGCCGACCTCGCGCTGCAGCGCGCCTCGGACGCCTTCGACCGCGACGAGGACGATCAGGCAGGTGTCGAACTGGCCGAGGCCGAGCGGCTGTTCGAGCTGTCCGGGTACCCGGACAAGGCCGCCGCGCAGCGCGCCCGGGCGGCCCTGGTCAACTTCACCGCCGAAGACTGGACGGCCGACTGGGCGCTGCTCGACGAATCCCTGCGGATCACCGAGGAGGCCTTCGAGGCCGGCCGGGCCACCGGCCCGGAGGAGGTGCTGGTGGTCCGCCAGTGCCGGGCGATGGCCGGCTACCGCGGCCTGGTCGAGGGGCTGCCCGAGCCCTCCGCCGAGGCCCGGGCGGTCTTCGAGCGCGAGGTGGAGGCGTACCGGACGCAGGCCCTGACACACGGTTACCCGCACCGTGCCGCCACCGCGCTGATGTACCGGGGCGACGCGCTGGGCCGGGCCGGGCAGCTGGAGCCGGCCGAGGCCGCCGCCACCGAGGCCCTCGCGCTCCAGGAGCGGGCCGGGACCCCGTGGCACACCCCGCGCACCCTCAGCCTGCTCAGCCAGCTGCGCTTCCAGGCCGGGGAGCCCGGCCAGGCCGTCCCGCTGCTGCACCGCGCGCTGGCCGAGGCCAACCGCTGGGGCGACTCCGGCTTCCCGTACGGCTCCACCTACGCGATGCTCGGCCACGCCTACGCGCACGGCGGCGACCACGCCGGGGCGGTCCGCGCCCTGTCCGAGGCGGCGGCCCGGCTGGACGCCGACGGCGACACCGCCGGGGCCGCCGAGATCCGCGGCCAACTCGCCTCCCAGCTCCGGGAGTCGGGCCGCGCGGCGGACGCCGTCGCGGTGCTGGAGTCGGCCCTGCTGGAGACCGAGGGCCTGGACGAGCGGCTGCTGGCCCAGCTCCGGCTGGATCTGGCCCGCGGCCTGTACGTGCTGGACGAGAACCGTGAGGCGGCCGAGGAGTACCTGCGGCTGGCCGACGTGGTGGCGGACTGGGAGGACCAGGACATCCACACCATGGTCGCCTGCGAGGCCACCGTCGCGCTGGCCGAGGCCGGCCACTGGGAGGCCGCCGCGGCCGCCCGCGACCGGGCCGTCGCCTCCCACGCCAAGGCCCCGCGCACCGGCCAACTGGCCGACACCTTCCAGCAGTTCGCCCGCCTCACGGTGAGCAACCAGGGCCCGGACGGCCTGCCGGAGGCGCTGGCCCTGCTGGCCGAGGCCGACCGGATCCGCGAGGCGGCCCGGGAGGCCGGCGAGGAGCTGGACTTCTGGTACCTGGAGGGGGCCGCGCACGACGCCCGGGCCCGGGTGTACGCGATCGCCGAGCGCTTCGAGGAGGCCCTGGCCGAGGCCGAACTCTCCATCGCCGCCTACGACAAGGGCGCCGAGCGCGGCGAGGGCTCGCGGGCCGAGGGGGTCCGGCTGGCCGCGATCCTGGAGGGCGGGAAGCTGGGCCGCACCGACGCGGCGGTGGCCCGCCTCACCGCCGGGATCGACCGCTGCACCCGCGCTGGCCTGCTGGAGGCCGCCGGCATCCTGGCGGACCTGCGCGAGCGGATGCAGGAGAGCTGACCGGGGCCGAGCAGGTCCGACCCTCTCTCAGCCGTCCGGGCCGCCCCCGCCGTTGCGCGCGGGCGGCCCGGGCCGTCCCGGTGTTTGATGGTGCCGATCAGTACCGATCACTGCCGATCAGCCGCACCAGCGCCCCGGGAGCCCCCGCGTGACCAGACTTCCCGACTTCCGGCTGGAGACGTACTTCTCCCGCTGGGAGTTCACCGCCAGGCACCACCTGACCGCCTCCGACGCGCAGAGCATGCGGATGTCCGAGCTGCTGGAGCTGGCCGACGAGGCCGACCGCGAGGCCTGGGAGTCCCTGACGCTCGGCTACACCACCACCCACGGAGACGCCGGCCTGCGGCAGGCGATCGCCGAGACCTGCACGCTGGCCCAGGCCGAGGACGTGCTCTGCTTCGCCGGGGCCGAAGAGGCGCTCTACCTGGCGATGCGGGTGCTGCTCTCGCCCGGCGACCACGCCGTGGTGGTCACCCCCAACTACCAGGCCGCCGAGACCGTCCCGCTCTCGGTCTGCGAGGTGACCGGCGTCGCCCTGGACCCGGCCCGAGGGTGGGCCCTGGACCTCGACGAGGTACGGGCCGCGCTGCGGCCGAACACCCGGGTCCTCTCGGTCAACTTCCCCAACAACCCGACCGGTGCGCTGATCCCCGCCGCCGACCTGGCCGCGCTCGCCGAGCTCTGCGAGGAGCGCGGCATCCGCCTGTTCAGCGACGAGGTCTACCGCGGCCTGGAGGCCGACCCGGCCACCACCCTCCCGCAGGCCACCGACCTCTCGCCGAACGCGATCTCACTGAACGTCACCTCCAAGGCGCTCGGCCTGCCCGGCCTGCGGGTCGGCTGGATCGTCTGCCGCGACCGCGAGCTGCTCTCCCGGCTGGAGCGGGCCAAGCACTACACCTCGATCTGCAACTCCGCCCCGGGCGAGCTGCTGGCCCGGATCGCGGTCAAGTCCGCCGACCGCCTGCTGGCCCGCAACCGGGCGATCCTGGCCGCCAACCGCCCGCTCTTCGACGCCTTCTTCGCCGCCCACCCCGAGCTCTTCGAGTGGCAGCCCCCGGCCGGCGGCTGCGTCGCCTTCCCCCGCTACCTCGGCGAGGACGGGGTGGAGCGTTTCTGCACCGACCTGGTCGAGCAGGCCGGGGTGCTGCTCCTCCCCGCCTCCGTCTTCCGCTCCGAGCTCACCCCGACCCCCACCGACCGCTTCCGGATCGGCATCGGCCGCCGCGACCCGCAGCCCGCCCTGGCCGCCTTCACCGACTGGCTCGCCGCCCGCTGAGCGAGCGTCACCCACCGGCACCGAGGTCGTTGAGCGCCGCCACGATCCGGCGCTCCTCGAAGGCGAAGTGCGACTCCATGATGGCCGCCAGGCCGTCCACCCCGGCCCGGACCCGGCGCACCTCCTCCTCGTCCGGCTGCTCGGACACCGTCGCGAGCAGCCGCTCCAGCTCGTCCACCAGACCGGAGATCATCCGGTGGTCCTGCGTCAGCTTCTCCAGCACCGGCCGGAGACCGGGATGCTCCCGGGCCAGCTCCGGGAACATCACCGCGTCCTCGCCGGTGTGGTGCTCGGTCAGCGCCGAGCAGAACGCCGCACAGTGCCCGCGCAGCCCGGGCAGCCGCCGCCCGCCCGCGGCCACGTCCTCCTGGAGCCGGGCCAGCTCCTCCCGCAGCCCGTCGTGAACCTCGACCAGCTCCACCCCGAGCGCCTTGAGCCGGGAAACCGCACCGGCACGATCCGTCGTCATGACCGGCATTCTGCCCCTACGGCCGGGACGGCGGGCAGGGATCAGCGGGCCGGGGCGGTGACCGTCGGCTGGGCGTTGCCGGGGCCGGTGGCCGGGGCGGCGGGCGTGCTGTCGTGGTGGCCGGCCAGCCAGAAGCCGGCCAGCAGGCCGGCCACCGCGAAGACCTTGTGCCGGTTCAGCTTCCACCAGGACGGCGAACCCGCCGCCATGAAGCGCAGTTGGGTGAAGTCCGGATGCTCGCTCGGCGCGCCGTCCTTGAACATTCCCATGGTTGGTGAACCTCCTTCCACCTTCAGGGGGTTCATGACCATACGCCCGGCTCTGTCTTGATCGCAGGTCATTAATCCTTTTCCCCGACGGCACTGATGCCTCGTCAGCACCGGCGCCCCCGCCGGTTACCGTGGCAAGGTGCCCACCTCCCTCCCGCCCGGCTGGCTCCCGCCGGAACGGTTCGTGCCCACGCTGCCCCACGGTCTGGCCTGCGCCGGCCTCTTGCTCACCGACGCCGCCGGCCGGCTGCTGGCCCTGCGCTCGGTCCGCGGGCCGGACCAGTACGTGCTCCCCGGCGGCTTCCTGGAAGAGGGTGAAGACCTGCTCGCGTGCGCCCGTCGGGAGACCGTCGAGGAGCTCGGCTTCCTGCCCGCGGGCTGCGCGGGGGCCCCGACGCTGCTGGTGCTGGCCTGGTCCGCCCCCGAGGGCCCCTGGCCCTGGCGGCTGGCCGCATTCTTCGACGGCGGGGTGATCACCGAGGCGGAGACCGCCCGGATCACCCTGGATCCGGTCGAGCACGACGCCTTCGCGCTGCGCCCGGCCGAGGAGCTGATCGCGCTCGCCGACGCCCGCCGCGGCCGGGTGCTGCGCGCCGCCACCGAGGCCCGCCGCACCGGCCGCCCGGAGTACCTCGTCCTACCCCCCAACGGCAACTGACACGGGCCCCGCCGGCGGTCGCCGACGGGGCCCGTTACCGATGCCGGCTCAGCTGCCGTGCACGCCCAGGTCGTAGACCGAGTAGCCCCACTGGGTGCCGCGCTGCTCGCCGTGCAGGCGGACGTAGCGGGCCAGGGTGGCCGGGAAGACGGCGGTGTCCAGCCCGCCGTTGCCCTCGGTGGTCGACCAGACGGTCCGCCAGGCGGCGCCGTCGTCCGAGACCTCGATCCGGTACCCCTTGGCGTACGCGCGCTCCCACAGGACGGTGACCCGTCCGACCACGGTCGGCGCACCGAGGTCGATCCGCAGCCACTGGTCGTCGCTCCAGTCGCTGGCCCAGCGGCTGCCGGAGTCGGTGTCCACCGCCCGCCCGGCGGCGTAGCTGACGAAGGGGTTCCACTCGGTGGAGCTGGCGGCGGCCGGGCGTCCTGCGGCCAGGTTCACCGTGGCGTTGTGCTTCTCGGCGGCGCCCCAGGTGGTCAGGTAGGACTCGGCGCCGCGGAACAGGTCGTCCACCACGCCCTGGCCGCCGGTCA
Organism: Kitasatospora sp. NPDC088742; assembly: GCF_055584905.1. Taxonomy (NCBI): domain Bacteria; kingdom Bacillati; phylum Actinomycetota; class Actinomycetes; order Kitasatosporales; family Streptomycetaceae; genus Kitasatospora; species Kitasatospora sp. NPDC088742. The sequence continues at coordinate 129,193 of NZ_JBVJLD010000010.1, forward strand.
GCCGGATGTCCTCGATCCAGTCCGGCACCATCCCGATGTGCGCGGCCCCGTCCGTGTTGAGGTCCCAGGTGCGCTGCCCGGTGGTCTGACGGTCGATCAGCGAGCCGCCGTCGGTGGAGCGGAAGGGGTAGCGGACCGGGTTCGGGGTGTCCGCCCCGCGCGGGCCGGGCCAGCCGCCGACGCCGTTCATGTCGGTGCCGTAGCCGTAGCCGACGCCGTACTTGTCGCGCAGCGCGTCGGTCCGCTTCGCCTCGGCGGAGAAGCCCTCGGCGCCGTGCATGTACTGGGCGACGAAGCCGCCGAGCTTGTAGACCCGCTCGGTCCAGTCCAGGTCCATCCAGCTGTGCGAGGAGATGATGCCCGGGTACGAGGCGGACTCCAGGATGTCGAAGGCCGCCCCGGCCGCCTTGACGCCCATGTGGTCGATCTCCAGCATCATGTGACGCTTCATCATCCCGCGCACCGCGTACGCGCCGAGCTCGGTGAGCCCGCGGCTGTTGCACTGCGCGTCGGCGGCGTAGCCGGGCACCGAGGTGCCGGCCGGGAGCAGGCCCTGGGCCTGCGGGGAGGCGGCCAGGCCGATCGGGTTGTCGTGCTGCGGGCCGGCGCACTTCTCGGTCTTCCAGAAGGTGCCGGTGGAGAGGAACTGGCCGACGTTGATCGCGGTGCCGAGCGCTCCCTCGTCGAAGCGCACGCCGCACAGCGCGTTGTCGAGCTTGTGGCAGAGGAACATGCTGCGCACCCCGATCCGGTGCAGCTCGTCCAGCCCGCGGTCGATGTCGTCCCGGCTGCACTGCGGCACGTCCAGGATCTGCTTGCAGCCGAAGGGCTCGGAGGTCTCCACGCCGAGCACCACCGCGAGCTTGCCCTGCGCGATCACCTGCCGGGCCATCGCGGAGTCGGTGACGATCCGGAACCAGCCCTTGCCCGGGCCGCCGTACATCGCGTCCACGTAGTCCTGGAGCTCGTAGGTCTTCTGGGCCTGGAGCCGGATCGAGGTCATCTCGTCGCAGCTGCGGTCCTTGAAGAAGTAGACCGAGCAGATCACGCCGTTGGTGACCAGGTCGTTGACCAGCACCCGCTGGCCGCCGCGCCAGGCCCGCTCGACCCAGGCGTAGTAGTTCTGCTGGTGGGTCAGCGAGTCGTGGGCGGGCCAGTCCTTGAAGGTGGGCCAGCCGACCGGGTCGTGCCGGCCGTCACCGCCGTTGGTGATCATGTCGAAGATGGCCAGCGAACCGTCGGGGTAGTGCTCCGGACAGTCCTTGAGCGCGTCCGCGACGCCCTGCTGGGAGAAGGCCGCGCCGCAGATCAGCCGGCCGCCGAAGGCCTCCGCCGACATCAGGTGGTCGTGCGCGTCCACAAAACCGCGCACCTTGCCGTTGGCGTCGGTGCCCTTGAACGGCTCCCCGGTGACGTTGATCTGCGAGTCCGGCACCGGCCGGGCCGTCGGGTCCCACCAGTTGGCCCCGGCGGCGGCCGACGACCCCGGGGCGGGGCCGACCAGCAACACCGCCACGGCGAGCAGCAACGACAGCAGCGCGACGAGTCCACGTCTGCGGTCCGGGCGACGAACAGCCATCCCACACCTCCGCGATCCGGCCCTGGCGGGCCGTCACGGCCCGCGTGCACAGTGCGACGAGGATCGCGACCACGGCCGGGACGCGTCAAGGCTTCTGACCATCTTCCTGACATTGCGTCAGCAAGAATCGCGCAGAACCGCGCTCAAACCCCCGCGAACACCCGAATCCGCTCAGCCCCGGCCCGAGTTGCGCGGGTGCTGCTTGGCGGAGCGCTCGTTCCCCCGCCGGTAGTTCCCGGTCCACCGCGCCATCACCAGCTGCGCGTCCCCCGACTCCACTTCGGCGAGGAACTCCGCCGCCCGCTGCCCCCGCAGCGTCCCGGCCGGCTTGCGGTGGTGCAGGATCTGCACCGTCCCGTCCGGGCGCTGCTGGTACTCGAACCCCGACGGTGCCGGCACGTGCTCTCCTCATCTCCGCTGACTTCGACCGGCCCACCCTGGCCCACGTGTCGCACTCCGGCAAACGATTTCCCTGCGCCGGCGGTCAGGAGGTCAACGGCGCCGCGGCCCTGGCCGCGAGTCGGCGGATCTCCTGGAGCAGGCCATCCGCGTCCCGGTCCAGGTCCAGTGCGTGCTGGTGGATCGTGATGCCCGCGCCCTTCACCCGGTGAGTGCGGTGGGGAGCGCTGCCCTTCGCGTAGACCAGGTGTCCCTCCCGCAGCCCGAGGGCGGTGCAGTAGGCGAGCATCTGGTAGGGATCGGCGTCCGGAAACCCGGAGGGCCGGCTCACCTTGTACTTCGCGTCGACCACCATGCACGGGACTCCGTCGGTGCCGTAGGCCACCAGATCGGGCCGCATCCCGATCACGGCCGCCGAGTCGAGGAAGTGCCGATCCTGGAGACGACTCCGCAGACCGCGGGACCGCAGCGCCTCCCCGAGCGCGACCGTGACGAAGTCCTCGAACAGGCGGTTCATGTCGAACAGGAACCCGTTGACCCTCAGGTCACCGGTCCGGTGTTCCACGGAGCTGTCGCGCAGGATGGACTCGGCGAGGCGCAGCGCGGGCCGGTAGCGCGAGTTGAGCCTGCTCGGCTCCCAGGCAGGAAGCCGCCCGCCTCGCCGGAGGACGGTCACCTCCGCCATCCGGGCGCGGTGCCGCAGCAGCCGACGGCGCACCAGCGGATCCATCCCCGGCAGTCGCAGCAGACGCTCGGCGGCGGTCCGCAACAGTCGGTTCTCCGCGGTGTCCACCGTGAACTCGTCGTAGACGATCTCCACCGGAACGGCCATCCCGTACCGTCGCCGGATCTGCTCACTCTCGAGGATCCGCCCGCGCACCGTCGTCGCACTGGACCGGGTCGACACGTAGCCCTGCAGCAGCCCTTGGCGCAGGGCCGCCTCCAGGTGACGCTCGTAGACGCGGGCCATCACCGGCAGCACCTCGGTCTCGTCACCGAGGTCCACCTCCTCGCTCCGCCAGCCCTTGGGGTCCAGGCTGTAGCCGAGCAGGAAGAACAGGCGGGGCATCGGGACCTTGGGAGTGATCCGCAGCGCCACGCCCGGACCTCCGGGAACGTCCACCGTGAGGACACCGACCTTGCTGCCCGCTGCCACCGACCAGTGGCCGGCCCGGCGCGGATCCGGCGAGGCCCTCACGGCCTTCGACTCGGCCAGTGCCCGCCCGACCCGATCGTCCATCCGGCAGGACACCGGACCACCGTGCTCGACCAGGAGCAGATCGGTCACGCTCCCGGCCGCCCACCACTCGTGAGCGTGGCGCGGAGGGCGCTCAACCCGTACGTCTCCTCGACCGCCAGGCCCTCACCGTAGTGGTGCTCCTCCAGCAAGGGCAGGATCTTGGTTCGCCAGGCCCGCTCCAACACACCGTCCTGGTGGATGTTCCGCTTCATCAGGTACGACGGCCCGACGAGGAAGTCGGCATCGTCGATCCGGGCGTTGAGGAGCTCCAGCAACTCGGCCGGCTCGCCGTCGATGCCCTCACGGTCGAGCCAGCGGGCGAGCAAGCCCTTCGTGGGTTCGGCGCGCGGCGAAAGCTCGACGAATGCGAACCGACGGCGCATGGCAGCGTCCACCAGGGCGATCGAACGGTCCGCGGTGTTCATGGTTCCGATGACGAACAGGTTGGGAGGCAGCGCGAAGTCGTCCTCGGAGTAGGTCAGCCGCACGGACCTGTTCCGGTATTCGAGTAGGAAGTAGAGCTCCCCGAAGACCTTGGCGAGGTTCGCCCGGTTCATCTCGTCGATGACCAGGAAGAACGGAAGATGCCGGTTCATCTCGTCCCGGGCCAGGTCCGCCAGCTCGCGCAGCGGCCCCGGGGTGAGGCGGAACGCCACCTCTCCGCTGTCCCGGTCCTCGCGCGGCCGGAACCCCTCGAAGAAGTCCTCGTAGGAGTAACTCGGATGGAACTGGACCAGCTTGACCCTGTCCGGTGAACCGCTGAGGTGCTCGGCGAGCTTCAGCGCGAGGTGCGTCTTGCCCGTCCCCGGAGGTCCGTAGAAGACCAACTGGCGCTCCTCCAGCAGGATTTCCCGGATCTCCTCCAGCCATCCCGCCTCGTGCACCAGCACGTCCTCCCGGAGCTGATCGGTGAACTCCGGCAGCTCCAGCTCACGTCGGGCGACGACCGCGGGTGGCTCCACTCCCGGCGTGGCGCCCATGGCCTCCGCCTCGGAGGCCAACTGTTCGTCCGTCAGGCCGAGTCCCTCGATCAGCACCCTGAACGCGGTCAGGTCCACGACGCCGTGCGGCACCGTCAGCTTCTGCTGGAGCTCCTCCGGCAACTCACCGCCCGGTACACCACCGGCCTGCCACTCGACCGGCCGGCGCAGTTCGCCGTGCGTCCCCGTCCGCACCTCCTCGACCGAGCCGACCACCTTGCCGATGTACAGCCGCTCCCCTTCGAAGGCGCACACCGTGTCCCCCGGCTTCATCCTGGAGAGGAAGGCGTGCAACTCCTCCACCAGCTGCGCCCGCTGACCGTAGGGAACCGTCGCGTCGTAGTCTTCCGCCACTATCCTGCGGAGCTGGTCCTTGCTGGAACCCTGCTGAGCACCCGGCCGCAGCCAGACCGCGGAGAAGCTGACGATTCCCTCGAGCAGCCAACGCTTCCGGACGTCATCCGGGCCGGCCAGCCGGTCGCCCCGCACCAGCCAGGCACGGTTCGGTCCCCACCAGACCTGTGACATGAAGTCGGACAGCGGCCTGCCGTCCTCGGCCCGCCACTCCTCCCAGCCGTTGGCGCTGCGACCCACCAGGATCTCCGCGGCGGCGGACGGCGAGCCGCACTCGATGTCCGCCGTCGTCTCCAGCCACCCCGGCCACGTCTGCGACTCCGTGATCCGCCCGTCCTCGATCAGTTTCTCCCGAAGGTTGTACGAGGAGGGGACCCTGAGCTGGAAGGACGGAACCACCACCGGACGGACGGGGGAGCCCGCGGTGACCACGAACTTCTGACTACCCGCCACCTTCTCCTCCAGCAGCCGACCACGGGCGGTCGGGCCGGAGTTGGGCAGACGCAGGAGGAACTCCGGGTATTCGTCGGTCATCTGCTTCTCTCTCGGTAGCCGGCCTGGATCAGGATCGTAACCACCCTCTCGGACAGCACTCCCCCACCGCGTCCGGCCGCGGCGAGGAGCATTTCCCCGAAGGAGGTGGCGTGGCAGGAGCAAGTGGTCCATGATCGCTTCAACAAGAGGCTGATCTGGAGGCCGGTCGGTGGTTCGGACACGCAGTGGGGGAGAAGTGCCCACCTCGGGGGGCTGGATCGATCGGCTCATGCCCGAGTCGGAGATCCTCGCTGCGGTCGGACGCTTCGACGGCGATCCGCTGGCGATGCTGCGGCAGTCGGTGCGCACCGCCGAGCGGGCGTTCCGCATGCTGGACGAGTGCGACACCGTACTGGACCGCGCCTCCGAGGACGCCCTCGCGATCGTGGGGCGGCTGGCCCCTGCCCTCGAGTCGGAGAACGCGGAGGCGGTACCGGCGATGCTCGCCGAACTCCGGCGGATCGCCGCGACCGTGACGCTGTCCGAGCCGAAGCGCCAACTGGTCAACCAGCTCCTCGGACTGGACCGCCCAGCCGTGCCGGACGTCGACGGACGGTGTCCACCGACCATGCCCGAACTGCCCCGGGTGCCCTCCCTGTACGACGACGACCAGGCCCCGGACACGGATGACCTGTTGGAGATGTCGGAGGCCCACGCGGACTTCGTTCCGAAGCTGCGGAAGGTCCACGCCGAGCGGATCCGGCTGGCCTCCGCACATCTCGTCGAACTGCTGACGTACGAGGCCGAGACCGGTTTCGCCGACCACACCAGGGCGGCGGACACCCTCACCGAGGCGGAACGCACCTACCGCGTCTGGCAACAGTGCCGCACCGAACGCGCCCGGGACCTGGCCGAGTCCGACCGGCTCTGAGCAGCCCTCCCGCACGGCCGCCCGGTGTGCCTCGGCGACAACCGCCCTGTTCCCGTCCACCATGAAGGCCAGGGGGTCCTTCGGATGCGCCCGGGAGGCGTTCATGGCCGGTGACGGTCTCACCATCTGTCTCTGGTTCGACGGCCGGGCCGAGGAGGCGGCGGACTTCTACGCCTCCGTCTTCCCGGACTTCCACCGCGGCCGCACGCTCCACCGACCCGCCTCCGAACAGGGGCCCGCCGGGCCGGTGCTCACGGTCGAGTTCGAACTCAACGGCCAGCGCTTCGTCGCGCTCAACGGCGGGCCGGAGTTCACCTTCAACGAGGCGGTCTCGATCGAGATCACCTGCGCCGACCAGGCCGAGCTCGACCACTACTGGGAGCGCCTCACCGACGGCGGCCAGGAGGTCGCCTGCGGCTGGCTCAAGGACCGCTTCGGCGTCTCCTGGCAGGTCACCCCCACCGCCCTGGTCGACTGGATCGCCGACCCCGACCCCGAGAAGGCCGCCCGCACCTTCCAGACCATGCTCGGCATGGTCAAGCTCGACATCGCCACCCTCCGGCGCGCGTACGAGGGCGACTGACCGTCAGGGCCAGTACGGCTCCGCCCGCTCCGCCGCCCGCACCACGGCCGCCCCGTCCACCGTCAGGGCGGTGCGCTCCAGCCCCAGGCTCGGCCACTCCACCGTGAACTCGAACGGCCCCGGCGGCGGCAGCGGCGAGATCCAGACCTGCCGCTCGGCCTCGTAGTACTCCCCGTCGGTCCCGGCCGAACCACCCCCCTCGAAGGTCCGGCCCCGGTACCCGCCGGGCACCTGGACCCCGAACCGCAGGTCCGTCCGGACCGGGAGTCCGGCCGGTCCGGGCGGCCCGAACTCACCGACCACCCCGGCCCAGGCCGCCTCCGGCAGCGCCCCGCGCCGGGCCACCACCTTCACCAGCAGGCCGCACCCGCGCGCGGACGCCTCCAGCGACCGCACCGCGACCAGCGCGTGCTCGCTCCGGACCACGAACTGCTCGATCGGCACCGACACCCCGAGGACGTGCCGGGACGGCTCGGGCCAGATGTCTGTCTCCACCCGCTCACCCTAACCACCGGCCGCCCACCCCAAACTCCCTTACAGCAAACGGACGTTGGCACTCCCCATGCCCTTCCCCGGAGCGCCGCCGCAACCGGCCGCCCCTCCCCGGGCGATCATGTCCCCATGACCAGCGCCCCCGCCCCGGCCTTCCACCACGCCCTCGCCGCCCACACCACCGTCACCCTCGCCTACACCGACGCCGACGGCCCGCAGGCATGTGCCGTCCTCTACGCCCCGACCGACCGGGCCACCCTGCTCTTCGTCTCCTCCCCCACCACCCGCCACGGCCGGGCCCTCGACGGCGCCCGCACCGCCTTCACCGTCCAGGCCGATCACCAGGACTGGCGCACCATCACCGGCCTCCAGGGCCACGGCACCTGCCGCCTCCTCACCGACCCCGACACCCGCGCCGCCGCCTGGACCACCTACACCGCCCGCTTCACCTTCCTCGCCGACGACCCCGCCCTCACCACCGCCCTCGCCCGCACCGCCCTCTGGGAGCTCACCCCCACCGACCTCCGCCTGATCGACAACTCCCAGGGCTTCGGCCACCACCAACAGTGGCCGGCGCCGGCCGCACCCTCGGCCTGACCCCTCGTGTTCCGAAGCCGTGCGGGCCGGTACGGGCCGGTGCGAGCCCGCTCAGAGCGCGACGCGGGCCGACGGGGCCTGGCCGTTCTGCGCCTGCCGGAAGCGCTCCGCCAGCGCGCGGCCGAACGCGAGCAGGGCCTCCGGGTCGACGGCCCGGTACCCGGCGTCGAGGGCAATCGATCCGACCAGCGTGCCCACCCGGAACTGCAGCCGGGCCTCGTACTGGGGAGTCGACCCCGGCTTCCGGGTGGAGAGGGCGGTACTGCTGTCGCCGACACCGGCCAGCGACATCTGGCTCCAGACCGGTACCGGGGTCGTGACACCGGAGCCGGGCGCCGTCGTGGTCGCCGTCCGGCCACCGGGCAGGATGAGACTAGGCCTGCTCCGCCTCCCAGAGGCCGCTGAAGAGCTCGTCCAACTGCTCGGTGCCGACCGGGGGTTCGGCGATCGGGTGTTCGGCGCGGGCCCGGAAGGCGTCCAACTGGAGGGCCAGGTAGCGGCGCCACAGGCCCGGGCGGACGGCCTCGGCGGCCGGGACGGCGCGGCAGAGCGGGCCGAGCATGAAGAGCAGGTCCATCACCAGGACGTCCGGCCGCATCGTGCCCTGCCGCTGCGCCCGATCCACCAGCCCGCCGACCGTCTCGGCGTTGCGCCGGCTGATCTCCATCATGGCCGGCACCGCCGGGATGGCGGCGGTCACCAGGTCGTTCAACCCCCGGTTGGCGGCGACCAGTTCGAAGACACGGTCGAAGTAGAGCTCGATCCCGGTCCAGCCGTCCGGCTCGGCCAGCGCCGCCTCCCCCGCCTCCACCATGGCCCCGCCCGCCGAGGCGAAGACCTCGCCGATCAGCTCCTCCCGGGTCGGGAAGTGCCGGTAGAGGGTGGCGTTGCCGACGCCCGCCCGACGGGCGATCAGGTCGAACGCCACGTCCAGGCCCTGCTCGGCGAAGAGCTCCGTGGCCGCCGCGACCAGGGCCTCTCGATTGCGCCGCGCGTCCCGTCGCCGGGGGGCGGCCTGCTCATCCGTCATGCCCCAACCCTACGCAACCGGAGACGAAACGGGGAGCACTCCCCACTACTGCTACGCTGTGCCCGTCGAAACGAGGAGCAGTCCCCGTTTCGTCGCCGGACCACGTCTCGCGCACCAGGGGAGTGCCATGACCACCCGTCAGAACCCCGAGAGTCCCAAGAACCTCAAGAACCCCGAGGGCCCCGGCCTCCGCACCGCGGACTGGCTGGACGGCCGCCTCGGCCTCTACTCGCTCGCCCGGACCAACCTGCGCAAGGTCTTTCCGGACCACTGGTCCTTCATGCTGGGCGAGATCTGCCTCTACAGCTTCCTGATCATCATCCTGACCGGCGTCTACCTGACGATGTTCTTCAAGCCGAGCATGGCCGAGACCGTCTACCACGGCGCGTACGCACCGCTGAGCGGCATCCGGATGTCCGAGGCCTACGCCTCCACCGTGGACATCTCTTTCGAGGTCCGCGGCGGCCTGCTGATCCGTCAGATCCACCACTGGGCCGCGCTGGTCTTCGTGGCGGCGATGTTCGTGCACATGATGCGCGTCTTCTTCACCGGGGCGTTCCGCAAGCCGCGCGAGGTCAACTGGGTCTTCGGCTTCCTGCTGCTCTTCCTCGGGCTGCTGGACGGCTTCTTCGGCTACTCGCTCCCCGACGACCTGCTCTCCGGCACCGGCATCCGCTTCGTGGAGGGCGTCACCCTCGCCGTGCCGCTGGTCGGCAGCTACGCCCAGATGTTCCTGTTCGGCGGCGAGTTCCCCGGCACCGACATCGTGCCGCGGTTCTTCACCATCCACGTGCTGCTGGTCCCCGGCATCATGCTCGGCCTGCTGGTCGGCCACCTGATCCTGGTCTGGTACCACAAGCACACCCAGTGGGCCGGCCCGGGCCGCACCGAGCAGAACGTCGTCGGCATGCCGCTGATGCCGGTCTACCTGGCCAAGGCCGGCGGGTTCTTCTTCCTGGTCTTCGGCATCATCTCGGCCATGGCCGCCGTCGCGACCATCAACCCGATCTGGGCGTACGGCCCGTACCGCCCCGACCAGGTGTCGACCGACGCCCAGCCCGACTGGTACATGGGCTTCGCCGAGGGCCTGATCCGGATCATGCCGGGCTGGGAGGTCGGTCTCTGGGGCCACACCCTCAATCTCGGCATCCTGATCCCCTTCCTGGCCTTCCCCGCCGTCCTCGGCGCCATCGCGGTCTACCCGTTCGTCGAGAGCTGGATCACCAAGGACACCCGCGAACACCACCTCCTGGACCGCCCGCGCAACGCACCCGTCCGCACCGCGCTCGGCGCCGCCTGGATCAGCCTCTACCTGGTCCTGCTCGCAGCCGGCGGCAACGACCTCTTCGCCACCCACTTCCACCTCTCCCTCAACACCATCACCAACGGGGCCAGGATCGGCGCCTTCGTGGTCCCGGTGGTGGTCTTCACCGTCACCAGGCGCTGGTGCCTCGGCCTCCAACGGCGGGACCGGGACAAGGTGTTGCACGGCCGGGAGACGGGCATCATCAAGCGACTGCCGCACGGCGAGTTCGCCGAGGTCCACCAGCCGCTCCCGCAGGCCGAGTTGCACCGCCTGACCGCCCACCAGCAGTACTCCCCCGCCGAACTCCCGCCCCGCGCGGGGCTGGTGACCAGGCTCCGGGTCCGCCTCTCGCGCACCTACCACGGCCCGGCCGGCCAGCTCCCCAAGCCGACCCCCGCCGAGGCCGCCACCGCCGACGCCACCCACCGGCACCACGAACTCACCGACGCGCCCTGAGGGGAACGACATGAGCAGCCTCGACAGCGACGAACTCGCCGACAACCGCTACCTGTTGCTCACCACCTTCGAGACCGACGGCAGCACCGCCGCCGCCCCCGTCTGGGTGGTCGCGGACGGCTCCGCGCTCGGCATCTGGGCCCGGGCCGACTCGGCCGAGGTGCGGCGGATCCGCCGCCACCCCGGCGTGCTGGTCCAGCCCTGCGACGCACACGGCCACCCGGTCGGCACCCGCCGGACCGCCCGGGCCGCCCTCTGCGGCCCGGAGGCGACCGCCTGCTACCGCACCTCGCTGCTCAACAAGTACGGATTCACCGCCCTGCTCACCCTGGCCCGCAGCCGCCTCCGCCTCGGCCTGGCCGGCACCGTCGGCATCCGGCTCACCCTCACCACCCCGCTCCCCTTCGGCGAGCCCTTCCGCCCCTCCCCCTGGTACAGCCTCAACTAACCGACCAGCGCGGGGCCGTAGACGGTGTGCAGGACCCCGGTCGCGAAGGCGGTGCTGCTCAGGAGCTCCAGCGGCACCGGGTCCGCCGTCTCGTCGAACAGCCGCAGGCCGCGGCCGACCGCGATCGGGTGGACGAACAGGTGCAGCTCGTCGACCAGCCCGGCGGCGAGCAGCGCCCGCACCACCGAGATCGAGCCGGACATCCCGATCGGGCCGCCCTCCTCCCGCTTGAGAGCGGTCACGGCCTCGACCAGACCGCCCTTCAGCTGCTCGGAGTTGCGCCAGGTGAACTCCAGCTCCGCGCTCGACACGACGATCTTGCGGGCGTCACCGAGGGCCTTGGCCATCGGCGCGTCCTCCTCCCCGGCGGCCTCCCGGGCCGGCCAGGCTCCGGCGAAGCTGTCGTAGGTGACGCGGCCGAACAGCACGGTGTCGGCCGCGCCGAGCTGGGCGCCGACCGCCGCGCCCATCTCCTCGTCGAAGTAGGGCAGGTGCCACTCCCCCGGGTTCTCCACGACGCCGTCGGCGGCGATGAACAGGCCGGCGGTGATCTTCCGCATGAGGTACTCCCCGTCTCTCGTGAGCGTCGTTCGCTCTCACCGGGTCAGACCGGCCCCGGCACCCGGACTCATCGGTCCCGGCGAAGATTTTTTCAAGATCCTCCGCTGTCAGGGGCGGGCGGTTGAATGTCCGTCATGAGCGCCCCCGACGTAGCCCGTCTGCTGCCCGAGCCCGACCGCCTGCGCGAGCACTGCCTGGCCCTGGCCGTGCTGGAGGCGATCCTCTGCCCCGAGGAGGACTTCCGGTACCACGCCTTCGACGCCGCCTGGGCGCCCGGCGAGCAGCTCGCCTCGATGCGCAACGGGAACGGCGACGAGCACTCCGTGGTCTTCACCCCCGCCGGGGTCTACCTGCGCGGCTTCGACCACGAGTCCTACCTCAGCCCGTACGCGGAGGGCCGGGTCTGGCCGGGGGTGGTCGACGAGGTGCCCGCCGAGCTGCGGCACTGCGTCACCGAGCCCGCCTTCTGCGACGACGGCGTCCCGACCCTCACCGCCGCGATCTGGCGGCTGACCGGGGACACCGCCTACCGCACCGGCGAGATCGACTTCCCGCCCGGCCTCCCCGACGCGGACGGCGCCGACTGGCTCTTCCGCTCCCTCACCGACACCGCCCCCGAGACGTACGCCGAGTTCGCCTCCGACTACTACGACACCGAGCTCGACCTCGACGCCGTCCGCCACGTCTTCGCCCTCCGCCCGCTCACCGAGGAGCTGGTCCGCACCCTCAACCCCGAGCTCACCCTCGACGACCTCGCCGAGGACCTCAAGGAGACCGGCTACCCGGCCCCCTGACCGGCCGTCAGTCCAGGCCGTCAGTCCAGGCCGTCCGGCCGGACCGTCCTCAGCGGCTCCGCGACGCCGGGGCGGTCGGCATACGGTGCGAACTGCCCCCGGATCCACCCCGCGATGCACGTCGGCACCCCACCGGTGAGGGTGGTCACCCGCTCGACGGCGGCCGCCGCCTCCTCCGGCCGCTCCAGCGCCGGCTGCGCCAGCACCACGGCGCGGAGCCGTTCGGCCAGGTGCGGGGAGAGCGCGACCGGGGCGCCCGGACCGGGGTCCATCACCCTCGCGTAGGACGACAGCGCCAGGTCGGGCCGGCCGAGGCGCAGCCAGGTGTGGCCGCACAGCGCCCGGGCCGCCGCGATGCGGCAGGCCTTCACCAGTCACTCGGTCCGCCACGGGGGCGGGTCCGCTCCGCCCGGGGGCCCGTACGGGTCGTGAGACCGCCGGGTGCCGGTCCCGTCCGGGCTCGGCGGAGCTCAGCCGGGACCGGTGCCCCACCAGCGTCTGGCGGGGAGTGAGATCTCCAGGCCGCCGAGCCGCTCCTCGGCCGTGGCGGGCCAGCCGGGTGCGGTGGTGCCGTCCTCGGTGAGGTGCGAGCCGTGCCAGAGGGACCACCAGATCCGGGGCTCGGGGGCCGAGAGCCCGTGCGGGCCGCAGACGCACGGGGTGCGCAGCAGGCCGCACCCCCGGCACAGGTCCACGAACCCGTGGCCGGTGGAGCGCGAGAGCGGCCCGCGCTCGTCGCCGCAGCGTTCGCACCCGGGCAGCTCGGCCCCGCCCAGGACCAGCAGCCGCCGCCGGACGTGGTCCGCCAGCGGTACCGAGGGGTGGCAGAACGGGTCGTCCGGCACCGACCACGCGCCGCTCCACACCCAGGGCTGCGGCCGCCCGGCCGCCCGCAGGCCCGCCCGCTTCTCCGCCTTGCGCCGCGCCGCGTACTCCCGGGCCGCCACCCGCCAGAGCTCCCGCGCCTCGTGCAGTTCCCCGACCGCCCGCACCAGCCAGGCCGGATCGGCGGCCACGTCCCGGGGCCGGCGCTGACTGACGGTCAGGTGGTGGTAGGTGCCTTTGAAGCCGTACACCGGGAACTCCGTCACGCAGTACCGCAGCGCCAGGTGCCGCCGCTCCAGCGGCAGTTCGTCGTCCAGCACCCGCGCTCGCTGGGTCAGGAAGCTGCCCACGGCCCGAGCTCCTCCGAGGAGATCCGCAGCGAGCGGTCGAAGGCCCGCTCCAGCTCCTCGGCCCGGTCCGGCACCGTCCGCCGCGCCCAGTCGCCCAGCAGCACCAGGAAGTCCGCGAGGTCCCGCCGCACGCCGTCCAGCAGGGCCGGCAGCTCCTCGAGCGGCAGCTCGGTCACGACGCGGCCGGCGTCGCGGCGGAGGACGCCCTCCCCGTCCTCCGCGACCGGGACGAAGCGGACCAGCGGTCCGTCGAGGCGGAGCTCGGCGTCGGTGCCGTGCACGCTCCACGGCACCTCGGCGCTCCGCCCGATCTCGTACCAGCTCCGCCAGTCGTCCAGGTCGGAGCAGCAGCTGGGCCCCATCACCAGGCCGGTCCGGGAGTCCTCCGTCAGCAGTCCGCCGGAGCCCTGGAACGGCTTCTCGCCCAGCAGGGCGTCCAGCGGTCCCGGGTCCTCCCCCGTCACCCGGTACCTGTTGCGCGCGGCGAGCAGCGCGACCACGGCCCCGACCTGGTCCGGCGTCAGGGTGCCGTCCAGCGGCACCAGGTCCTCGTCCAGGGACGACAGCGGTCCGGCCTCCACCGGCCAGGCGGTGAAGTCCTCCAGGACGTAAGCACGGTGTTCGATCACGGGGCGAATCCTCAGCATCCGCCGAGTATCACCGGCCTCCTCCCACCTGGCACCCCGTTTTCCCCGCCCCCACCCCGCTCCGATCACCCGCCGAATGGTTCCTTCGTGTGCAAGTGAACGCGACACGCGCGGCGGACCTCGGCCGGGCGGGAAGGGCTCCGGGTCGGAGCCGTTCCCGGCTCCCGGCCCCGGCGGCGGTGTCCCCCGGCGTGCGCGGGCCGCCGTCCAGTGAGGGGAACGTCCCGCCCGTGGCCACCTTGTGCCGTCCCGCCGTCGCCGTGCCCGAGTACGTGATCACCCAGGAGGACACCCTCGACCTGGCCCGGCGGCTGCACCCGGAGCACCCCCAACTCCCGCTCGCCCTGCGCCTGATCGAGAACACCGGGGTGCGCACCCGCCGCCTGGTGCAGCCGATCGAGGAGACCTTGAAGCACCCGGGCTTCGAGGAGCGCAACCGCCGCTACGAGACCGAGGCCAAGCGCCGTGTCCCGCCGGTGGTCCGGGAGGCCCTGGAGCACGCCCGGCTGACGCCCCGTGAGATCGACCTGATCGTCTACGTCTCCTGCACCGGCTTCATGATGCCCTCGCTCACCGCCTGGCTGATCAACTCCATGGGCTTCCGCAGCGACACCCGTCAGCTCCCGATCGCCCAGCTCGGCTGCGCGGCCGGCGGCGCGGCGATCAACCGCGCGCACGACTTCTGCACCGCCTACCCGAACGCCAACGCCCTGATCGTGGCCTGCGAGTTCTGCTCGCTCTGCTACCAGCCCACCGACCTGGGCGTGGGGAACCTGCTCTCCAACGGCCTGTTCGGCGACGCCGTCGCGGCCACCGTCGTGCGCGGCAGCGGCAGCGGCGCCACCGGCATCCGGCTGGAGCGCAACGCCTCGCACCTGGTGCCCGGCACCGAGGACTGGATCGCCTACAGCGTCCGGGAGACCGGCTTCCACTTCCTGCTGGACAAGCGGGTGCCCGGCACCATGGAGCCGCTCGCCCCGGTGCTCGCCGCGCTGGCCGAGCGGCACGGCTGGGACATCGCCGACCTGGACTTCTACCTGGTGCACGCGGGCGGCCCGCGGATCCTGGACGATCTGTGCACCCATCTCGGCGTGGCACCCGAGGTGTTCCGGTTCAGCCGGGCCACCCTGACCGAGTACGGGAACATCGCCAGCGCCGTGGTGCTCGACGCGCTGGCCCGGCTGTTCGACGAAGGGAGCGCGACCGACCGGGCCAGGGGGCTGATCGCCGGGTTCGGCCCGGGCATCACCGCCGAGGTCGCGCTCGGCCGCTGGACCGTCCCGGTCGCGCCGCACTCCTTCGCCAACACGCTGATCAGGAGCGTCAATTGACCACCACCACCGCGGAGTCCGCCGAGGTCCACTTCTGGAACCCGCCCGACCTGCCGGGCCTGGAGTTCGACCCGATGCTGTACCGGCTGCTGCACGAGGATCCGGTGGCGAAGGTCCGGCTGCCGAACGGCACCGGGCACGCCTGGCTGGTCACCCGGTACGAGGAGGTCAAGTTCGTCTCCGCCGACCCGAGGTTCAGCCGCCAGGCGGTCTGGGGCCGGGACGTCACCCGGGTCGCGCCGCACTTCATCCCGATGGAGGGGGCGCTCGGCTTCGCCGATCCGCCGGACCACACCCGGATGCGCCGGGTGGTGGCCAAGGCCTTCACCGCCCGCGCGATGCGCCGGCTGCGGGACCGCGCCCAGCAGGTCATGGACGGTCTGCTCGACGCGATGGCCGCCGAACGCGCCCGGCACGGCGGCCCGGTGGACCTGATGGCGCACCTCAACCGGCCGTTCCCGCTCGCCATGATGGGCGAGTTGATGGGCGTGCCGCCGGCCGACCACCAGCTGATCGCCGACTGGACCGACACCGTGATCTCGGCCGGCTCCGGCCGCGAGGCCAGCGAGCGGGCCAAGGAGGAGTTCGGCGAGTACTTCACCGAACTCCTCGGCTGCCGCCGCCTGGAGCCCCGGGACGACCTGGCCGGGGTGCTCGCCGAGGCGGTCGAGGAGTCCGTGCTGACCCTGCGCGAAGCCGTAGGCCTGGCCGTGCTGATCCAGCTCGGCGGCGGCCACGCCGTCCGTAACAACAGCGCCAACATGGTCTTCGCCCTGCTCACCCACCCCGAGCAGCTGGCCCGGCTGCGGGCCGAACCCGCCCTGCTGCCAAGGGCGGTGGAGGAACTGCTGCGCTACATCCCGCACCGCAACGCGGTCGGCCTGTCCCGGATCGCCCTGGAGGACGTCGAGGTCGGCGGCGTGCCGATCCCGGCCGGAGACCCGGTCTACGTCTCCTACCTGACCGCCAACCGCGACCCCTCGGTCTTCGCCGACCCGGACGTCCTGGACCTCGGCCGCACCGAGAACCCGCACGTCTCCTTCGGCCACGGCGCGCACTACTGCCCCGGCGCCTCGATGGCCCGGCTGGAGTCCGAGCTGATCCTCACCTCCCTCTGGGACCGCTTCCCGGAGCTGCGCCTGGCCGTCCCGCTGGAGCAACTCCAGTGGCAGCGCGGCGCGTTGATCCGCGGCCCGGAGACCCTCCCGGTGGAGTGGTGAGGCGGCCGTGACGTACCTCAACCCCCGGGACGGCCTGATCGTCCCGCCCGGCGGCGGCCGCACCGTGCACGCCGCCGCCCAGCAGGTCACCTTCAAGGTGACCGGCGCGCACTCGCTGGCCGCCTCCAGCTTCGAGGTGGTGGTGCCGCCCGGCTTCGACGTCGGCGCCCACGCGCACGGCCGCAGCGAGGAGCTCTTCCTGCTGCTGGACGGCGAGTTGGACGTGCTCGCCTTCGAACCCGAGGACCGCTCCCCGCAGGACTGGCGCGACTGGCGCTCCCCCGACGGCGCCCGCTACCAGCGCGCCAAGGCCGGCACCGTGATCCTGGTGCCGCCCGGCTGCCCGCACGCCTTCGCCAACCCGACCCGCCGCCCGGCCCGGATGTTCTTCCAGGCCTCCCCGCCGCCGCACCACGAGCGCTACTTCGAGGAGCTGCTCGACCTGCTGAACGCGGAGGGCGGCATCGACCACCGGGCGGTCGAGGAACTGCGCCTGCGCTACGACATCCAGCAGCTCACCCCGCTGCGCCACACCCTCCCCTCGGAGATCCCCGCATGACCGAACTCCGCTGCCCCGCCGAACCGCACCGCCCCACCGGGCAGGTGCACCCCTGGCCGGTGGACCACCTGCCCGAGCTGACCTTCGACCCGCTGCTGCACCGGCTGCTGCGCGAGGAGCCGGTCGCCCGGGTCACGATGGCCCACGGCGAGGGCGACGCCTGGCTGGCCACCCGCTACGAGGACGTCAAGTTCGTCTCCGCCGACCCGCGGTTCAGCCGGGCGCTCACCGTGGACCGGCCGATCACCGGCATGACCCCGCACAACGTCGCCCCGCCCGGCGGAGTCGGCCGCGCCGACCCGCCCGACCACACCCGGCTGCGCCGCCTCACCGCGCAGACCTTCCACCGCAAGCGGGTCGCCGCCCTCCGGCTCGACGCGCAGCGGATCACCGACGAGCTGCTGGCCGCCATGCTCGACCAGGGCCCGCCGGCCGAGCTCACCGAGGCGCTCACCGGCCCGCTCCCGGCGGCCGTCACCGCCGAACTCATGGGGGTGGCGGCGGCCGACCTCCCGCTGCTCCAGGCCTGGCGGGCCGTCATCCTCTCCAGCGACCACACCGC
Source organism: Kitasatospora sp. NPDC088742 (assembly GCF_055584905.1). Classification (NCBI taxonomy): domain Bacteria; kingdom Bacillati; phylum Actinomycetota; class Actinomycetes; order Kitasatosporales; family Streptomycetaceae; genus Kitasatospora; species Kitasatospora sp. NPDC088742. The sequence continues at coordinate 146,911 of NZ_JBVJLD010000010.1, forward strand.
CGCCGAGGCGGGCGCGGTCAAGGCCGAGATCGCCGGCTACTTCAAGGCGCTGGCCGCCCACCGCGCGGAGCACCCGGCCGACGACCTGTTCAGCGAGCTGGTCCAGGCCCAGGCCGCGGGGCAGCTCAGCCGCCCCGAGCTGATCTCGCTCTCGGTGATGATCGTGCTCAACGCGCTCGACCAGATCCGCAACCAGACCTCCACCATGGTCTACACCCTGCTCACCCACCCGGCCCAGCTCGCCCACCTGCGCGCCGACCTCTCCCGACTGCCCGCCGCCGTCGAGGAGTTGCTCCGCTTCATCCCGCAGCGCAACGGCGTCGGCATGCCCCGGGTGGCCACCGAGGACGTGGAGGTCGGCGGCGTCCTGGTCCGGGCCGGCGAGGCGGTCTACGTCTCCTACCTGGCCGCCAACCGCGACCCCAGCGTCTACACCGCCCCCGACACCCTCGACCTCACCCGCGAGGAGTCGCCCAACCTGGCCTTCGGCCACGGCCCGCACTACTGCGTCGGCGCCGCCCTGACCAGGATGCACGCCGAGGTGGTCCTCTCCACCCTGCTCACCCGCCTGCCCGCCCTGCGCCTCGCCGTCCCGGCCGGCGAGGTCCGCTGGCTGCGGGGCACCGTCAACCGCGGCCCGGCGGCCCTCCCGGTCGCCTGGTGAACGCGGGGTGCCCGCCCGCCCCACCGGGACGGACGGGCACCCGCTGTCCTCACACCACGTCAGGACACCACGTCAGAACTGAACGTCCGTGCAGGAGTAGAAGGCGTTGCTGGTGTCGGCCACGTCCCAGACCGCCACCACCACGTGGTGACCGGTCCGGCCGGACGGCAGGGTGCCGGTGTGGGTGGTGACAGCGGCGGGCTGCTTGCCGCCGTACGGGACGGTCAGGAAGGGGGTCAGGTCGAGACTGGCCCGGGTGATCTTCTGGGCCGGGTCGTAGCCCTGCTTGGTGAGGAAGTAGCGGAAGTTGCTGGTGGCGTGCCGGGCCTCGATGTTCCAGGTGAAGGTCCGCGACTGACCGGCCGTCACCTTGGTGGTCGGCCAGGCGCCGTTGCGGGGGTTGTCCAGCGGGGCCCACCGGGCGTCCGCCCCGGCGCAGATGGTGCCGTCGGCCGGGCCGCCGCTCGGGAAGCCCTTCGGGCCCTCGACGCTCTGCGGCTCCCACTGGATGTCGCCGCAGTTCTTGACCACGCCCGCGCCGCAGAGCGCGGCGCGGCTCGGCGGCTGGTTGACGAAGCCGTGCGACTGGGCCGGGACGGCCATGCCGACCGGGACGGCCAGCGCGGCGACGGCCGCGCCGATGATGGTACGCGTGCGCATGGTGCTCCTCCGTGGGGGTGGATGGAGAGGTGCGCCGACGCGGGCGGCGGCACGGTACACGTGGGGGTGCACCGCCGCGGAGCCACTCGGTGGCATGCCTGCGCCAGATGTGAACACACCGTAGGCACCGGCCGCCCGGGCGTCAATGGTCCAGACCAGTATCCCGGTTCAGTCCAACTCGCCCGTGGAAAAGTCCAGTTGTCACACCGTCAGGTACCGGCCGGAGGCATCCTCAGACCCGCCGGATGGTGGAGATCTCGATGGCGTCCACCTTCATCGTCTTCACCACGTCGCCCTCGCGCGGCGCGTGCACCACCATCCCGTTGCCGATGTACATCGCCACGTGCGAACGGTTCGCCCGGTAGACCACCAGGTCGCCCGGCTGCGCGTCGTGCCAGTCCTTCCCCACACTGGCCCCCACCGTGGCCTGCTCCTGCGAGGTCCGCGGCAGCGCCACCCCGGCCTTGGCGAACGCGTAGACCATCAGCCCCGAGCAGTCGAAGGTGCTGGTGCCGACCGCGCCCCAGTGGTACGGCTTCCCCTGCTGGTCCAGCGCGGTGCGCACCGCGGCGGCCGCGTTCCCGCTCGCCTGCGGCAGGGTGGACGGATCGACCCGGTTGGCGCTCCGGGAGGCCGTCGCGCCGTCGGTCTGGCGCATGATCGCGGCCCGGTCGGCGGCGTTCAGGGTGCCGAGCAGCCGCTGCGCCTCCTGGAGTTTCTGCTGCACCTCGGTCTTGGTCGAGTTCAACAGCTGGGTGGAGCGGTCGAGTTCACCCAGTACGGCCGAGGCCTCCTGCTTCTGCTGGTCCAGCCGGAGCTGCTCGCCGCGCAGCGCCCGCAGCACCCCCGCCTGGGTGCTCGCCGCCTGGTCCGCCGAGGAGGCCCGCGACAGGTAGCCGTCCGGGTCGGAGGAGAACATCAGCTGCACCGTCGGGTCCACCCCGCCGTGCCGGTACTCCTCCCCCGCCACCGCCGCCAGCCCCGAGGCCAGCTCCGCCATCCGCTCCTGCCCGCGGGCGATCTGGTCCTGCAACTGGCCGCCCTGCTTGCGCAGTTGGTCGGCCCGCTCCTTCACCCCGTTGTACTTCTCGGCCGCCTCCTCCTGCTCCAGCAGCAGCTTGTCGACCTGCGCCTTCACCTGGTCCTTGTTGGCCGGCGCCGGAGCCGCGTGCGCGCCCGTCTGGGCCGACAGCGCCACCGCGGTCGCGGCGGCGGCGGTCAGCACCGTGGTGTGCGCGCGGCCGGGCCGCCGAGGACGCCGGTGGGAGGCCATGGGGAAGCTCCTTCGTCGGGGGCCGAAGATCCAACTGGGTGAACCTCGAACGTAACCGCGCCGCCGCCACCGTGTCCACGCCGTGACCTGTGAACTGCCCTTTAGGGCACACCTACTGAGCACTCGTCGGCAAGCCGCCCGGTACTCCATGTGCTTGGCTGTCCCGGGTGACCGTCAACCTGCACCACCACACCACCCTCACGCCCGAGACCCGCGCGGCCCTGCTGGAGGTCTACGCCGACGTCCGCGCCCCGCTGCTGCACCTCCCGAACTACGCCCTCCCCGCCTTCACCGACCGCCTGGACCGCCACGAGGCCGCCCCCGGCTTCACCCTGGTCCTCGCCCACGCCTCCGGGGTCACCGCCGGCTACGCCTACGGCACCACCGTCGACGCCACCGACCCGTACTGGCAGCGCCTGGCCGACCCGCTCCCCGAGGGCTTCACCGACGCCCCGGTCCTCGCCCTGCGCGAGATCGGCCTCCGCACCCCCTGGCGCGGCACCGGCACCGCCCGCCGCCTCCACGACGCCCTGCTGGCCGCCCGCCCCGAGGGCCGGGCCACCCTGATGGTGAACCCGCTCGCCGGGGAGGGCCGCGTCCAGCGCCTCTACGAGTCCTGGGGCTACCGGCAGTTCAACACCCAACGGGCCACCGCGGACTCCCCCCGCCTCGCGGTGATGATCCGGGTCAGATGACCGGGCCGGTCAGCGGGAGCACCACCATGCAGGGGACGGGGCGCGGGTGGGCCGGGTCGAGCGCGTTGAGGACGTGGGTGAGGGCGATCGGGTCGTAGGCGATCTCGGTGTGGTCCGCCGCGTCCAGCGAACAGCCGTCCTGGAGGGTGATGTTGGTGACGCCGGGGCCGTCCAGGAAGGCCGAGGTGTAGGGGGTGACCACCTCGTCGAACCTGCTGGCGATCACGGTGTAGCGGACCCCGGGGACGGTGTCGCCGCCGGCGTTGAGGTCGGCGATGAACGGGGAGTCGAACTCCTGGTCCACGCAGGCGGGGCAGGCCGGGCCGAGCAGGAAGGCGTTGGCGGGCTCCAGCAGGCCGAGCCCGTGGGCCAGGGTGGCGATGCCGTCCGCGGTGGTGCCGTGGTTGCTGGGCGCGATGCCGACCAGGGTGCCGACCTTGGCGGCGCCGCCCAGGTACTTGAGGTAGTAGCGCGGCATCATGCCGCCCTGCGAGTGCCCGACCAGGTCCACCTTGGCCACGCCGGTCGCGGCCCGCACCCGGTCCACGAAGGCGGCCAGCTGCCCGGCGCTCTGCGCGACCGGGCCCGTCCCCTGGATCGGATTGCCCTCCGCCGCACCGTAGTTGAAGGAGAAGACGCAGTAGCCGTTGTTGGCCAGCAGGGGGGCCGCGCCGCCCCAGTTGTCGTTCTGGTTCTCGAAGGTGCCGTGCACCAGCACCACCGGCGCGGGGTGCGCGGCGCCCGGCCGGCAGGTCCAGTCGTTGGCGCCATCGGCCGCCCTGCCGGGCTGGAGGAAGCCCTTCAGGAAGCCGACCGTGAAGTTGGTCTCCACCGGCCGCTGCCCGGCCGCCGCCGCGGCCCCGCCGCCCGCCACCAGCGCGAACGCCACCGCTGCCGCCGCCAGCACACGGGGCCTCAGAACTCTCACCACAGGACCGTCCCTCTCCGACTGCGCTCCCGACGGAGCGTCAGAGGTGGTAACTCCTCCAGGAGCCGGACGGTGACGCCCCGCCCGAACGGCTGATGGACGGGCGGGGCAGGGAGCGGCGACCGGGCCGCCGGTCAGCGGTAGAGGAACTTCACCGAGCGCAGCTTCAGCCGGTCCGCCGTGGTGATCCCGTGCGGTCGCAGGCCGCGGGAGTCGCCCGCGCAAACCGCGTCGTCGAAGACCAGGGTCCACCAGTCGGTGTCGTTGCGCGGTCCGAAGGCGGGCTCGGAGGTGGCCGGGTCGGCGGCCTCCTCGATGGTGATGCAGGTGCCGGCGGTGGGGTCCTGCATGGTGCGGGACCTGACCTGGCCGTCCGGGCCGCCGTACCGGTAGGTGAAGCTACCGGTGGCGACCTGGACGGCCTGGGCCTCGGTCGTGAAGGGGGTTGCGGTGAGCGCGGCGGTGACGGCGAGGGCGCCGCACACGGCGCCGAGGGTGTGCCAAGGGCGCACGGGGATCTCGTCTCCTCGGGAAGGAACGGTTCACCGCACTTCTACCGCCGCGCGCCCCTGACGGCGTACGCCCCGCGCCCGAGCGGCGTACGCGTCACCCGTCAGGGCCGCAGCCACCTGGCCCAACCGCGCCCGACTCCCCGTCAGCCCGCCTGGAAGACCAGCTTCCCGCCGACGTAGGTCCGCTCCACCCGGGCGTCCGCGATCTCGGCCGCCGGGTGGGCGAAGAGGTCGCGGTCCAGCACCACCAGGTCGGCCAGCAGGCCCTCCTGGAGCGAGCCGGCCTCGTCGCAGCCGTTCACGTGCGCCGAGCCGGCGGTGTACGCGGCCAGCGCGGTGTTCAGGTCCAGGCGCTGCTCGGGCAGGAAGACCCGCTCGTCCTCGGTGCCCGGCTCCATCCGGTTGACCGCCACGTGCAGGCCGGCCAGCGGGTCGGGGCTGGAGACCGGCCAGTCGCTGCCCGCCACCAGGGTGGCCCCGGCGCGCAGCAGGTCGCCGAACGGGTACTGCCAGGCGGCGCGCTCGGGGCCGAGGAACGGGATGGTGAGCTCGTCCATCTGCGGCTCGTGGGCGGCCCAGAGCGGCTGCATGTTGGCGATCGCTCCGAGCGCGGCGAAGCGGCCGACGTCCTGCGGGTGCACCACCTGGAGGTGGGCCAGGTGGTGGCGGTTGCCGCGCTGGCCGTTGGCGGCGAGGGCGGCCTCGACCGCGTCCAGCGCCTCCCGGACGGCGCGGTCGCCGAGGGCGTGGAAGTGCACCTGGAAGTCGAGCGCGTCGAGCTCGGTGACGTACGCCCGGAGGGCCTCCGGGTCGACGAAGCTGAGGCCGGAGTTGGCGGTGGCGCAGCCGCAGCCGTCCAGGTAGGGGGTGGTCATGGCGGCGGTGAAGTTCTCCGCGATGCCGTCCTGCATGATCTTGACCGAGCCGGCCCGGAACCGTCCGTGCGTCAACTCCTCGCGGCGCCGCACCAGTTCGGCGATCTGCTCGGCCCCGCGCTCGCGGTCCCACCAGAGCGCGCCGTTCACCCGGGCGGTCAGCTCGCCGGAGCGGGCGGCGGCCAGGTAGGCGTCGGACGGGTCGGGCTGGCCGTTGAAGACGCCGAGCAGGGCGTCCTGCCAGCCGGTGATGCCGAGCGAGTGCAGCAGCTCCTGGGCCCGGAGCAGCCCGGCCAGCCGGTCGGCGGCGGTGGTCGGCGGGACGAGCCTGGCGACCAGGGCGGTGGCGCCCTCCTGGAGCACGCCGTTCGGGGTGCCGTCGGCGTCGCGCTCGATCCGGCCGTCCGCCGGGTCCGGGGTGTCCGCCGTCACCCCGGCCAGCTCCAGCGCCCGGGTGTTGGCCCAGGCGCCGTGGTGGTCCCGGTTGACCAGGTAGACCGGGCGGTCCGGCACCACCGAGTCGATCAGCTGACGGCTCGGCAGCCCGCCCTCGAAGCTCTCCATGGACCAGCCGCTGCCGGTGATCCACTCCCGCTCGGGGTGGGCCTCGGCGAAGGCCCGGATCCGCTCCAGGTAGTCCGCCACGCCGACCGTTCCGCTCAGGTCGCACTCGCCCAGCTCGGTGCCGCCGAAGACCGCGTGGATGTGCGAGTCCTGGAAGCCGGGGACGAGCAACTTCCCCTTCAGGTCCACCACTTCGGTGCGCGGGCCGATCAGCCCACGGATCTCGTGGTGGCCGACGGCGGTGATCCGCTCGCCGGTGACGGCGAGGCCGGTGGCCCGGGTGCGGGCGGCGTCGGCGGTGAACACCGGGCCGCCGGTGAAGACCAGGTCGGCGTGGGTCATGAGGAGTGCTCCTGACGGGTCGTTCGATGTGGTTCGTACGGTACGGGCGGCCGCGCCGTGTGCGGGCCGCCCGTGCTCAGGCCTGGGGCAGCAGGTCGGCGCTGTCCGCGTCGGTGCCCCGGCCGGTGGTGAAGTAGGGGGACTTGCGGACGAAGCGCGCCCAGGCCGCCGCCACCAGGCCGCTGAGGATCATCAGCGTCGGGGTGAGCAGCTGGAACCAGCCATTGGCCGCGTCCACCTCGAAGTGGTCCGCCGAGTCCCAGAAGCTCCAGGCCAGGTAGCCACCGACGGAGAGCAGCGCGGCCGCGCCGAGCAGCGGGGCGACCACCACCCGCAGACCGGTCAGCGGCTCGGTCCGCAGCAGCCCGCGGAAGCGGACGGCGGCGGCCAGCGCGGTGAGCGCGTAGTAGAGCACCACCACGATGCCGATCGCGTTGACCGCCGCGCCGATCAGGTCGGTGACGGTCGGGATGACCAGGGCGAGCAGCGCGATCGCGGAGGCGATCACCACCAGCAGCACGGTGCCCAGCGCCGGGGTGCCGTACTTGGGGTGGATCCGGGTCCAGACCGGGCCCAGGGTGCGGTCGCGGCCCATCGCGAAGGTGCCGCGGGCGGTGGGGATGACGGAGGCCTGGAGGGAGGCCACCGCCGACAGGGTGAGGGCGATCAGCGGGAGCGCGGCCAGCGGCTGCTGGGCCAGCTTCTCGCCGAAGTAGGTCAGGCCCTGGGCGCCGTTGTCGGCCAGCTCGTCCAGCGGGAGCACCCGCTGGAAGGCGGTGCCGGCCAGCAGGAAGAGCAGCAGCATCATCACCAGCGCGATGATCCCGCCGCGCGAGGCGTCCTTGGGGTCGTGGGTCTCCTCGGCGACGGTGAAGACCGACTCGAAGCCCCAGTAGCAGAAGACCGCGAGCACCATGCCCTGGGCCAGTGCGCCCATGGTCGGGATGGCGAAGGGGTTGAACCACTCCAGCGAGAACGGCTGGTCCCCGGCGAACAGCCCGTACCCGCAGAAGCCCAGCAGCACCAGGTACTCGAAGGCCAGCAGGTACTTCTGCAGCCGGGCCGCCAGGCCGAGGCCGCGGACCGCGATCGCGGTGGCGCCGGCCAGCACGACCAGGCCGATCACGGTGGTCTGCAGGGTGGAGTCCGGGTCCAGGTGCAGCCCGGCCACGCTCTCCACCCCGGCCTTGTCGGCCAGCTGGATCAGCGCGGAGCCGGTGACGGCCACCGTGTAGGCCATGAACACGATGGTGCCGACCGTGTTCACCCAGCCGGTCAGGAAGCCCAGCCACGGGTTGAGGGTGCGGCCGACCCAGGTGTAGCTGTTGCCGGCGTTGGGCTCGACCTGGTTCAGCCGGCCGTACGCCACCGCGATGCAGAGCACCGGCAGGAAGGCGAGCAGCATGATGGCCGGCAGGTGCAGGCCGACCACCCCGGCGGTCAGGCCCAGCCCGATGCCGATGCTGGAGGTGGCCGCCGTACTGGAGGCGGCGATCGCCACCCCGTCGACCATCCCGATGGACTTCTTCATCACAGGTGCCGGGACCGGGGTTCTTACCCCGTCCTTCGCCGTTGCGCCCAACAAGCCACCACCTCGGCCAGGGGGCTTTCGGTCAGCCCCGGGTGCGCACATGAAACTCCGGCCCCCTTCTCACGTCAATGCCGTTGTCATAAGAACGGGCCGCGCCTAGGCTCCGACGCATGAGTGAACGCGTGGTGCGCGAACCGGACCGACGTCGCCGCCGGCCCACCAAGACCGGCACCGTCCTCTCCGAGCAGGTCATCGTGGAGACCGCCCTGCGGCTGCTCGGCCAGCACGGCGCCGAGGCCCTGACGGTCCGTCGCCTGGGCGCCGCCCTCGGCGCCGACCCGAGCGCCCTCTACCGCTACTTCCACTCCACCGACGACCTGGTGGTGGCGATCACCGACGAGCTGATCGCCCGGGCCCAGGAAGGCGCCGAGCCGTCCGGCGACTGGCAGGCCGACCTGCGCGAGATCGGCCTGCGGATCCAGCACGCCTACCGCTCCCACCCCCAGGCCGCCGCCCTCTCCGCCGCCCGCACCACCGGCCGCCAGCACGAGATCCGGGCCGTCGAGTCCATCCTCGGCATCCTGCGCGGAGCCGGCTTCCCCGACCCGGAGGCCGTCCGGCTCTACCACGTCTTCGTCGACCAGAGCCTGGCCTTCGCCGCCCTGGACGCCGCCGTCGCGGCCCTCCCGGCCCCCGCCCGGGCCGCCGACTCCGCCGTCTGGCGCACCCGCTACGCCACCCTGGACGGCGACACCCACCCCAACATCGCGGCCACCACCCCGCTGCTGATCGCCGAGATGAACCGCTCCGCCTACCCGCTCGCCCTCGACCTCCTCCTCGACTCCTTCGCCGCCCGCCTGCGCGGGCACACCGCCTGAACGCACCTGACGGACCGTCGGCGCGCGGTTGTCAGTGGCCCTGATTAGCGTGACGGGGGACACACCATCCACCTCCCCACGAGAAACGGGTCAGTGCCATGACCGCATTCACCGAAGGTTCGCCCTGCTGGGCCGACGCGATGTTCGCCGACGTGGAGGGCGCCAAGGCGTTCTACTCCGAGGTGCTCGGCTGGACCTTCGCCGAGGCCTCCTCCGAGTACGGCGGCTACACGCAGGCGTACTCGGACGGCAAGGCCGTGGCGGCCGTGGTGCCGCCGATGCCGGGTCAGGAGGGCCACTCCGCCTGGTGCCTGTACATCTCCTCGCCGGACGCGGCGGCCACCGCGGCGAAGATCAAGGAGGCCGGCGGCCAGGTGCTGATGGAGCCGATGCAGGTCGGCGACTTCGGCACCATGGCCATCGCCACCGACCCGGGCGGCGCCGTCTTCGGCGTCTGGCAGGGCGACCAGCACAAGGGCTTCGAGAAGGTCAACGAGCCCGGCGCGTTCTGTTGGGCCGAGGTCTTCACCCGCGAGCCGGAGAAGGCCGACGCGTTCTTCCCCGCGGTCTTCCCGTACAACATGAAGACCATGGCGGACGAGCACATCGACTTCCGCACCTACAACCTCTCCGGCGGCCCGGCGCTCGGCCGGATGAAGATGGGCGAGGAGTTCCCGCCCCAGGTCCCGGCGTACGTCAACGTCTACTTCGCCGTGCCGGACTGCGACAGCGCCGTGGAGAAGGCCAAGAAGCTCGGCGCCACCCTCCAGTTCGGCCCGATGACCAGCCCGTTCGGCCGCTTCGCCTCCCTGACGGACCCGCAGGGGGCGAACTTCTCGGTGATCGACCTGGCCACCGTCGAGGGCGAGATGCCCGACCTGGCCGACGTCTGACGGTGCGACAGGAGGGCGGGGCGGCCCCTCGGCCGCTCCGCCCTCCTGAGCGTGCGTCACTCCGGCAGCACCAGCGCCGGGGTCTCCTTGGTGAGCACCTCGCCGCGGAAGAACGCGGGGCTGCGCCGCATCATCACGAGCATCACCAGCACCCCCACGCCCAGCACGCCGACGCCGATCACAAAGACCGAGCCGACGCCGAGGACCGAGCTGCCGCTGCCGAAGTCCTTGGTCGGCCGGAAGGTGTTCCGCAGGCTCTGCACGAAGATGCCGGCCAGGATCAGGCCGCCCGTCAGCGGAGCGACCACCTTGAGGAGAGCGTCCCGGACCGACTTCCTGAAGTCCCTACGGAAGTACCAGGCGCAGGCGAAGGCGGTCAGCGAGTAGTAGAAGCAGATCATCAGCGTCAGCGCGGCGATCGTGTCCACGAGCACGTTCTTGCTGATCAGCGTCATCGCGGTGTAGAACGCACCGGTCCCGACACCTGCCGTGACGATCGCCCGGCCGGGCGTACCGTGCTTCGGGTGCACCTCGGTGAAGGAGGGCGGCAGTGCCTCGTAGACGCTCATCGCCAGCACCGTGCGGCTCACCGGGATGAAGGTGGTCTGCAGGCTGGCGGCGGCCGAGGCGAGCACCGCCACGAAGAGCAGCACGCTCAGGGTCGGGCCCATGACCGGGCCCGCCAGGGCGCGGAACACGTTGGACGAGGTGTCGGGGTTGCCGAGGCCGGTACCGGTGCTGCCGACGCCCGCGTACATCTGCACCGCGACGGCGGTGAACAGGTACGAACCGACCAGCACCACCATCGCCAGCATGGCCGCCCGGCCCGGGGTCTTCTCGCTCCCGCCGGTCTCCTCGTTGGCGCTCAGACAGGCGTCCCAGCCCCAGTACATGAAGAGCGAGAGCGACAGGCCGGAGACGAACGCCGACCAGGAGGAGGCCCCGAGCGGGTTGAGCCAGCTCCAGGAGAAGTCGAGCGAGCCCGCCACGTCACCCGAGACGACCTTGATGATCGCCATCGAGGCGAACAGCGCCAGCACGGCGAGCTGCAGACCGACCAGCGCGTACTGGACGCCCTTGGTGGCCGTCATCCCCCGGTAGCTGATCGCGGTCGCGACCGCGATCAGTGCCAGGCAGGTCAGCACGTGCGCGGCCTTGTTGTCGTTCAGCCCGGCCAGCCATTGGCTGCCCGTCGCCTCGCCCAACAGGATGTAGAAGTACTCCGTGGCCACCCCGGCCAGGTTGGAGAGCACGATGATGGTCGCCACCACCAGCCCCCAGCCGCACATCCAGCCCACCTTCGGGCCGAAGGCCTTCACCGTCCAGGTGAAGGAGGTGCCGCTGTCCGGGACGGCCTTGTTGAGCTCCCGGTAGGCGAAGGCGACCAGCATCATCGGCAGGAACCCGGCCAGGAAGAGCGCGGGCATCTGCAGGCCGACCGCCGCCACCGTGGTCCCGAGGGTGGTGGTGAGGCAGTAGACCGGAGCCACCGTCGAGACCCCGATGACGGAGTTCCCGAGCAGGCCGACCGAGTTGCTGTTGAGCCCCTTGGAACGGACGCCCTGGGCGGCGTCAGCTCCGCCGGCCGCCGCGCTGCGGCCGGTCGCGGGCTTGGAGTCGAGCTGAACCATGCCCCGACCGTACGTTGAACTGTTTCCGCAGCTCAGGGGCGCGAGGGTGACGAACCGTGACATGGATCATGCGCCTCTGATCTGCATTCCTCCAATGATTACCAGTCGCAAGCATCAAAGGATCATCGAATCAGAGGCGCATGCCTGGTTCGCCAGGGCAACGAAACCCGCACCGTTACCAAATCCGGGGTACGCGCACCACCCCTGTGATCTGCCTCACGAAGCCGGCAGCCGGAAGCAGGAGGAGCTCACCCGGAAGATCACCCGCTTGCGGTCGCTCAACGCCTGGGCCCAGACCGCCACCGTCTTGTCCGGGTTCTTCGCCCACACCTCCAGATCGGTGTGCGAGCTATCCCACTGCTCCCCCGCCCCGATCCAGCCGGCCGCCTTGAGCTGGTCACGCACCCGCTCGACCGCCTGGTTCAGCCCGGCCGGGTCGAGGCCGTCGACCTGCCAGAAGTGGATGGCGCTGCGGACCTGCTTGTCGCCCTGGCCCTCGCACTGGGAGAAGTTCACCTCGTTCCCCTGCTCCCGCGAGCCGGTCACTCCGAGCGACTGGTAGACCTGCTCGGAGACCCGCTCCAGCTCGGCCTTGATCTGGATCTCGGGGGCGATGCGCAACGACGTGTCCTTCTCGGAGCCCGCGGTGAGTCCGCAGGAGGTCAGCAGGGTCAGGGAGAGCGCGGCGGCCGCCGCCCGGAGGAGCCTCACGGTGCGCTCCCCCACTCCAGCTTCACGTCGCGGTAGTGCCCGGCGACGATCGAGGCCTGGTTGTCCAGCGAGCTGTGCGGCTTCCCGTTGTCGTCCCAGTAGGTGCTGTGCCCGCTGTTGCCCTCGGTGGTGATCCGGTTGGCCCCGAACTCCTCCGAGGTCGGCGTGTTCGGCAGGTCCCAGAACCCGTCCCGCCGCCCGTGTCCGAGCCCGCCGACCGAGGGCACCGGGTCCCACTCCGCCTCAGCCGCCCAGACGTGCCGGGGATCGATGTGCAGGTCCCTGGCGTACGGAACGTGCATGCCGGGGCTGCCCGCCACCACGATGTCGTCCACCGCCAGACCGTTGCCGTTCTTCGCCGCCTCGCCGACCACCACCGAACCGTAGCTGTGGCCGATCACCGTGGTGTGCCGCGACGTGCCGGGGTCGTGGGTGGTGCCGAGGCTGTCGACGTAGCTGTCGAGCTTCGGTGCGCCCTCCTCGGCGTAGTTGTTGAACGGCGCGTCCTTGACGACGTCGTCGGGAGCGTCGTAGCCGAGCCACATGATGGTGGCGGTGTCACCGGTGTTGCTCTTCTGGTCGGCGGCCCGCTGGAGGTCGCGCATCTTGTCCATGTAGCCGTTCATGTCGCCGAGGTCCACGGTGGTTCCCGGCACGAAGACGGCGGTGTTCTTCGCGGTGTCCGGGTTGCCGAAGGAGACGATCGCCTTGCCGTCGTCCTTGGGGTCGAAGCCGAGCAGGAACACGTCCTTGCCCTTGGCCTCCTCCTGGTCCATCCGGTTCCGCAGGTCCAGCATCTCTTGGTAGTTGTGGCCACCCTGGCCGGCCAGGTCGAGCTGGCGCTCCAGGTTCTCCCGGTTGGCCAGGTCGCGCAGCTCGCTGCTGATCCCGTTCAGGTTGCCGATCTCGCCCGGGTACAGCGCCAGGTACTCGCGCTGCTGCTGGGGTGACAGCCCCGCCCACCACTTGGCGTTGGCGGCCGGGTCGTCCGAGGCCGGCACCACCGGGCCGAGGCCCAGCTGCGAGCGCATCGCGCTGATGTCGTTGGCCACCTCGCCCTGCGCCTTGGCCGCATCCGCGTTGACGACGTCCCCGTTCAGGCTGCCGAGCGCCACCGCCCCGTCGGCGCTGGCCCGCTCGGCCTTCTGCACGGCCGCGTCGATCCGCTGCCTGAACTCTCCCAGCCGGGCGTTCTGCTGACGGTTGATCTCCTGGTAGTCCGGGTCGTTCCGGTAGGCCGGGTCCAGCTGCGGCCCGGTCACCGAACCGTCGTCCGCCACCTGGTAGTTGTTGCTCTCCGCCTCGGCGACCGCGGTCCGCAGCTCCTGCTGGGCCTCCGCCATCCGCCGGTGCACGGTGTCCAGCACCACCGCGATGGCCGTGGCCTCGGCGTTCACGATGCCCAACTGCTGCTCGGCCTTGTCCAGTTGCGGCTTGGCCGCGTCGGCGGCCGAGCCGCTCCAGTTCGTCAACGGGCCGTTGCCCTGGGAGCGGTGGCGCTGCTGCGCCTCCCCCGCGGACTCGCCGAGTCTGCGCCAGGAGGAGGCGGCCTCCTCCAGGTCACCGAAGTTCTGCCGCAGCAGCAGCGCGAAGCTCGTTGCCATCGCTACGACACCCGCCCGAACCGGCTGGCCTCGCGGCGCTCGGTGCCCTCGTAGTCGTCGGCGTTGGTCCGCAGGCCGTCCGCGTTCTTCTCCAGCAGCGCGTGCAGCCCCGTCAACGCGGTGCGCCAACTCTCCGCGATCTGGCCCAGCCCTCCCGAGACCGACCATCCGGCCGTGGAGGCCGCCGCGTCGCCCGCGTCCCGGACCGCCCGGTCCGAGGACGGGCGCAGCTCGCCGCTGACATCGGAGATCACCTGCGCGGAAGCGCGCAGGTCCTCCGGCTTCACTTCGATCGATGACAAGTTCCGCCCCCGCGGTACGTCTGCACTCGGTCAACAGTGGGCGACAACCTAGCGAACCGGCCGCCCGTCCGCGATCCACTCCGGCGAACCGTCACCCAGCCGCGACAGAACGCACCCGCCGCGCTGTCAGCCCGGGGACCTAACGTGCAGTCATGACGCAAGCCGTACTGGCGTACGCCTACCGCCACCCCTCCGCCGTGCTGGCCGCCCCCGACGGGCCGCGGCTCGTCCTGGCCACCTCCGGCGGCACCGGTCCGCACGGCGCCACGGCCCACCCCCACTTCTTCACCGGCTCCCTCACCTCCCCCGCCGCCGCGGCCGCCGGCCTGCTGGCCGTGGCCGACGTGGCCGCGGCCCGCTACCACCAGCCCCAACGTCCGGTGCTGCTCGACCCGGTGGTCACGGCCAACGGGGACCGGCTGCGCTTCGAGTCCTTCTCCGCCTGCTGCGGGGTGTACGCCCGCCTCGACGTGACGGCCGAGGGGCTGGCCGGCGCCGAGTCCGGCCACGGCACCACCAACGTGGACGTGAACCACCCGCTGCGCGAGGCGCTCGGCCGGATCGGCTCCACCGACCAGCTCCGACTCTCGGTCGGTGCCGAGGAGTTGGCGCTCACCGGCCCCGAGGGGCCGCTGCTGGAGAAGAAGGTCCCGCTGCCCGAGCGCTGGGTCCGCGGCTTCGCCGAGACCCAGGTGGTGGCCGCCGGCTTCGACCTGCGGGCCGAACTGCCGGCCGCCGAGGCGGTGCGCTTCCTGCGTTCGCTGCCGCGCGGCGGCTCCCGGGGCGGCCCGGTCGGCTGGGTGCTCCCCGGCCCGGGCGGCCGGACGCTGCGCCCCTCCACCCGGCCCGCGCCGGGCGCCGTCTGCCTGCCCGGCCCCGAGCGCCTGACCGCACTCCAGCGGGTGCTGCGGCACGCCCTCGCCCTACGCGTGTACGGGCCGCCGGTCACCGCCGGGGCCGCACCGTCCGCCTCCGCCTGGGAGTTGGTGCTGCCCGCCGGGATGCGGCTCACCCTCACCCTCTCCCCGGACGTCGCGCGCGGCTTCTCCGGCGAGGGCGGCGTGCTCACCGCCCTCACCGGCGGTCAGTCGGAGGCCGACGCCGAGCTGGTCTCGGTCCTGCTCGCCTGGGAACCCCGGATCGACCCGGCCGAACTGGCCCGCGAGGCCGGGCTGCCGGTCGAGCGGGTCCGCGCCGCACTGGTCCGGCTCGGCACGGCCGGCCAGATCGGCTACGACACCGCCGAGGCCTCCCACTTCCACCGCCAACTCCCGTACCACGCACAGCGCGCAGAGACCGACAACCCACGCCTCCTCGCGGCCCGCGCCCTGGTCGCGGCCGGCGCCGTCCACCGCTCCGGCCCGATCGCCACCGTCACCGTGGACGACCACGAACAACGAGTCCGGATCACCGAAGACGGCCGCCTGACCTGCACCTGCCTCTGGTGGGCCCGCTACCGCGGCAACCGCGGCCCCTGCAAACACGCCCTCGCCGTCACCCTCACCGCACGACCACCCCACTGAGGCCCGAAGGGGCCGTCAGGGGCGCGAGGAACTGCGCGAACCGGAAGAAACGCGCCCGTCTGCCAGCCACGGACATTCACCTGCAAGTAG
>NZ_JBVJLD010000010.1:162684-177112 GCF_055584905.1 Kitasatospora sp. NPDC088742
CCACTGAGGCCCGAAGGGGCCGTCAGGGGCGCGAGGAACTGCGCGAACCGGAAGAAACGCGCCCGTCTGCCAGCCACGGACATTCACCTGCAAGTAGCCATCCGCACCCGGCACCCGGTTCACCACCTCCCGCCCCGCGCAGCTCCCCGCGCCCCGGCATAACCACCATCCACCACCACCCCGGCGGCCCAGCGGCCCGAAGGGGCCGCCAGGGGCGCGAGGAACTGCGCGAACCGGAAGAAACGCGCCCGTCTGCCAGCCACGGACATTCACCTGCAAGTGGCCATCCGCACCCGGCACCCGGTTCACCACCTCCCGCCCCGCGCAGTTCCCCGCGCCCCCGGCATAACCACCGTCCCCCGCCACCGCGCGCAAACCACCAGCCCCGCCGCCGCCCGACAAGGACCCCGCCCCAATGACCCTCGCCGACGACCTCCTGGCCGGCCGTACCCCCTCCGTCAGCGCCGCCGTCCTCCCCCTCACCGCCGCCCAACGCCGCGCACTGCTCCCCGAGTTGAAGACCCTGCGCAAGCAGCTCCGCGACGACTGGCGCCTACGCGCAACTGCCGCCCCCGCCCTGATGGTCGCCGGCGCGGTCTGCCACTCCGCTCCTTCCCAGGCCGCCGCCTGGCTCCGCGCCGCCGAATTCGAAGCCGCCACCGACTGGCACCGCCCGGCCCTGCGCCGCCTGATCGACGCCCAGCCCGACTCCTGGCGGGCCGGGGTCGCCGCCCGGCTGGCCGAGCACCGCCGCCGCACCACCGGCCACGGCTTCTCCGTCCCCTTCCAGGTCACCGAGTACCTGGTCCGCACCACCGGCTGCCCACTGCCGCTCACCGACGCCCTGGTGCTCAACTGGGCCGAGGACCGCTCCTCCCCCCGGCCCCGCCCGGACCTGCCCGGCCGTCTCCCGGTCGGCACCGGCCTGCACGCCCGGCTGCTGGCCGACTCCTTCACCCCTCTCCTCGCCCCGCTGATGTTCGAAGTAACAGGAACCGAGCGGGTGTTGGAGGACAGCTGGACCGGCCAGCCCGAGTCCGACCGCTGGCCCGCCGCCCTGGCCCGCCTCGCCGCCGAGGGCGTGCTCGACCGCGCACCCCTGGTCTCCCGCGCCCTCGCCCGCCTGCTGCGCGGCGGCCGCACGGCCGAACTCCGGCCCGTACTGGCCACCTTGACCACCCTCGCCCCCACCCCGGCCGAGCTCACCACCGAGACCCGCACCCTGCTGGGCCTGCTGGACGGCCCCTCCACCGTGGCCGGCTGGGCCCAGCAGACCCTGATCGAGCTGGACGCCACCGGCGCGCTCGACCCAGGAGCGGTCACCGAAGCCTCCCGCACCGTGCTGTTCCGCACCGAGAAGAAGCTGGTCAAGGCCCAACTCTCCTGGTTGGAGCGGACGGTGAAGCAGGACCCGGCCCGCACCCAGGCGGTGCTGCTCGCCACCGCGGACGCCTACGGCCACCCGGACCGCACCCTCCAGGAGCAGGCCCTCAAGCTGACCGCCCGCCACCTCCAGGCCGCCAGCCCGCAGACCCTGGTCGAACTCCGAATCACCGCAGAGCAGTTGGACCAGGCCCACCACGCCACCGCCACCGAGCTGTTCGGCCTGGCCACCCAGCCCGCCGACCCCACCGCGTACCGCGAGCAGCTCCCGCCCGCCCCGGCGCCACGGCCGGTACCGGGCCCGGTCGGGAGCGCCGCCGAGGCGGCCGAGGAGCTCTCAGCCGCGCTGTCCCGGATCCCGGGCGTCACCGAGTTCGAGCGCACCCTGGACGGCCTGGTCCGCTGGGCCTGGCAGGACGGCCCCGGCCTGGCCGACGCGCTCGGCCCGGTCCTGGCCGCCGCCCCGTACATGCCGCTGCGCTTCGTCGGCGAGGCCGCCGCCGGGCTGGTGACCGCCGAGCAGACGGCGGGCTGGACCACCCACCGGCACTCCCCGTACCGGCGCGACCTGGGGTACCCGTTCCAGGCCCAGATCGCCTCCCGCCTCATCGAGGCGGCCCGCCAACTCACCGGCCAACGCGTCCCGTTGCTGCTCGCCACCCCCACCCTTGAGACCGGTGCGCTCGACCCGGCGGCGCTGGTGGAGCGGCTGGCCCGGTACGAGGAGCTGGACGCCACCCCCGGCCGGGCCGACTACGGACAGGCCCTGCTCCGGGTCACTGCCGCCGCCCCGGAGGTCCGGGCCGCCGCCGCCCGGCTGCGCTCCCCGCACGGGCGCCACCTCGCCCAGTGGCTGCGCACCGGCGGCCTGCCGCACCAGCCGACCACCCTCCAGCGCACCGGTATCAGCAGGACGTCCTGGCGAGAGGCCACGGACTACCGCTCGGCCGCCCAGCCGGGCGTCGACCCCGCCACCCTCCCCGAACTCTCCACCGGCACCCCGTGGTTGACCGGCTACGCGGCCACCCTCACCGGGCCCTCGGCGGAGCTGGAGGCGATCGTCCACGAGCTGACACCCACCGCGCACTCGGTGGCCGTGCTGCCCAACCACCGGGAGGAGCTGGCCACCCGGCTGATGCGCCACTTCGTCGAGTTCTCCGCCAACTACGGCACCGGCGACGGCGTCCGGATGCTCCCGTACCTGGCCGAGGCCGACGGCCCGGCGGGCCCGGCCGTCCACCTCGCGCTCGCCCACGCCCTCGGCGCCCAGCGCCCCGAGGACCGGACCGCCGCGGTGGACGCACTGCTGGTACTGGCCTCCCGGGGCGATCTGGCCTCCGAGCTGCTCGGCCGGGAGTGCGCCGAGCTGGCCGGCGAAGGCTCCCTCAAGCCCACCCGCCTGGCCCGGGCCCTGACCACGGCCGCCGAGGCCGGTGCCCACCGCACCGTCTGGGCCGTCCTGGCCGCCGTCCTCCCCGACCTGCTCACCACCGAACCCCCGCGCGGCACCGCCGACTTGATCGCGCTGGCCGCCGACTGCGTCCGCCGCTGCGGCCCCTCCGGTCTCGAACTCCCCGCCCTGGCCGCCCTCACCGCCCGCCCCGGCACCACCAAACTGCTCCAGGAGGCCCGCGCCCTGCACGCCCTGCTCTGAGCCGCCGCAGCCCGAAACCCCAGGGCCCCGCGCCCCGTCAGTCCTCCAGCCCGGACTGACGGACCGTCACGTTCAGCCGCCCGGTCAGCCCGAGCGCCGGATCCGCCGTCCCCGGCAGGGTGCGCGGCACCCCGTGGTACGCGAAGCGCATCGGCCCGCCGAAGACCAGCAGGTCACCGCTGCGCAGCTCGATGTCGGTCCACGGCCTGGTCCTGGTCTCGGTGTTGCCCAGCCGGAAGACGCAGCTGTCACCGAGCGAGAGCGAGACCACGGGCGCGTCCACCCGCTCCTCCTTGTCCTGGTGCAGGCCCATACGGCTGCCGTCCGCGTAGTGGTTGATCACCGCGATGTCCGGCAGGTACCCGACCGCCCCGGCGATCCCCGCCGCCCCGTCCCCGTACGCCTCGGCCACCGCCCGCAGCGCCAACTCGCCCAGCAGCGGCGGGAACGGCTTCACCGGCGCCCCGTCCCCGTCCACCACCGTGCGGACGTAGCGGTACGGGTACCAGTGCCAGCCCATCGAGAAGGAGCGCACCGACATCTCGCCACCGCCCGGCATCCGCACGGTGTGCATCCCGGCCGGCGGCCGGGCCCACTCCCGGCAGGCCTCGACCAGCGCGCGCTGCTCCGCCGGGCCGAGCCAGTCCGGCAGGTGCACCACACCGGGGGCGGGAACGGACCGCTCACGGGGGAAGAGCTCCATACCCCCATCCTCCCAGCCGGCACCCACACCCGCGGACAACGAACGGATCAGCGCATCAGCCCCAACTCCCGTGCGCACTGCGGCCAGGCGCTCCACCCCTGCCGCCGCTGGATCTCCTGCGCGACGGCTATCTGGTGGCGCCGCGGCGCGAGGTCCGGCCGCTCGGCGTAGCGCAGCCCGCCCGTCTCCTGCCAGGTGGGCTGCCAGATCTGGAGCCCGCCGTAGAAGCCGTTGCCGGTGTTGGCGTGCCAGTCGCCGTCGCTCTCGCAGTCGGCCAGCCGCTGCCAGGTGGTGTCCGGGACGGCCCCGTGGGCCGGGGTGGCGGCGGCCAGCGGGAGCAGCGCGGTGGTCAGGGCGAGCAGGAGTGTCGATCGCATGGGCCCATGAAGGCACGGCCCGCGAGACCCGGCACCACCGCCGGGCCGTCCAGGCGACGGAGCCCGGCGTGTCGTGCGGAAACGCCAACGGCCGCCCCTCCGTCAGGAAGGGGCGGCCGTGCTGGCACTTCGTCAGCTCACAGGAGCGTCAGACGGTTCAGAGGTTGATGACCTGGCCCGGGAAGATCAGGTCGGGGTTGGAGCCCAGGACACCGGCGTTGTTGTTGTAGACAACCTTCCAGTCCAGGCCCTTGTCGGCGGCGATCTTGCTCAGGGTGTCGCCGGCCTGGATGGTGTAGTTGCCACCGTTGGACTTGGCCGGGGCCTGGGTCTTCGGGGTGGCGGCCTTCGGAGCGGCCTTCGGGGCCTCGGTGGCCTTCGGGGTGCTCTTCGGCGCGACCTCGGTCTTCGGCGCGGCGGCGGCCTTGGGGGCGGCCGCGGCCTTCTGCTCGGTCTTCGGAGCGGCCTGCTGCTTCGGGGCGGCGGGGCGGCTCTCGGAGCGCGAGGCCTTGGTCTCGGAGGTGGAGCCGGAGGCCGAGGTGTCGACCTGCGGGGCGGCGCCGCCCTTGGTCAGGCCGGCCTTGACGGAGCACACCGGCCAGGCGCCGGGGCCCTGGGAGGCGAGCACCTTCTCGGCGACGGCGATCTGCTGCGCCTTGGTGGCCAGGTTGGCCTGCGAGGCGTACGCGGTGCCGCCGAAGGCGGCCCAGGTGCTGGAGGTGAACTGGAGGCCACCGTAGAAGCCGTTGCCGTTGGCGATGCTCCAGTTACCGGTCGACTCGCACTGCGCGACCTTGTCCCAGGTGGAGACGGAGGCGGCGGAGGCGGACGTCGCCGTGACGAGGCCGGCCACGGGCAGGACGGCGACGGCGCCGCCCATGACAGCCAGACGAACGCGGTTGCGCTTGACGGCGGTGGTGGCAGCGGCGGTCTCGTTACGGAAGGTCATGGGTATCCTCTCGACAATCCCGGGCGGGCAGCCGGAACCAAGCCCCGTGGAGCCAGATCTTCGTCCGCCATGTCCGCAAGACGGGCGTGCGCGTCGCTCTTCCGACGTGCCGCGCCGTCCCGGCAACCTTCCCCGCACACCTGCGCCGCTCGTAGGAGCGTTCACGCTGGTGGGCACCTGCCGCGCCGGGGTGAACCGGTGGGCCGTGCGCCGGGGGGTGAACCCGGGTAGTGCTCGTTGCACTGGTTACGAAGCTACGAGCCGGATCAGCAGATCCCAAACGTTTTCAGGTTTTCCCAGCTCAGACAGCTGTTACCCGCAGTAAAGATCAAGTAAATGTGGGCCCTATGTCCGATTTGACCCCTATTTCCATGATCAAACATCCCCTCCGCATGACCTGGGTCACTTTCGAGCCCCTGTGAGCTCGGGCACAGCATCGACAGATTGCGACCTCCCATCCACACAGCGCAGTCGAAATCGCGGCAAATCCCGTCGCGGCGCCGTTCACCCGTGACCCCAGCCACAAGGGCCCGTTGGTAATGGCGGTCGGGGCTGCCCGCACCACCCCCAGACGAACCGAGGAGTCCCCCGTGCCGCGCTTGCTCGAAGTCAGCGACGAGGTCCGATCCGAGATCGGCGACGACGAAGCAGACAACCTGCTCGCCGGAGCCCACGCCCCCGACAGCTACGACTGTGCTTCCTGCCGGACCCCGGGCAACTCCAGCCGGGAGGCCACCAGCACGGTGCTCTTCGTCGCGGACGAGACCGCGGTGCTCGCCTTCGCCCACGCCCGCTGCATCCCCTCCCAGGTGGTCCCGGTCTCCGAGGACCAGCTGCTCGGCGCCGTCCGCAGCATCAACGAGTCCCAGTCCGCCCCGGCCCCCGCTCCCGTCCCGGCCGCCGCTCCGGCCCCGGCTCCCGCCCCGCTCCCGGCCGCCCCCGCACCGGCGGCCGGCCAGCCCTCGGTCTCCAGCACCGGCCAGCCCGCCGTCCTCGGCATCACCTGCGGCCTGGTGCTCTGCGAGAACACCGGCCACGCCGCCCTGGTGATCGAGCCGACCGGCGCGGTCGGCCGCCCCGGCAACACCTCCGGCGAGGACGAGTTCCTCGACCTCCTCCTGGAGCAGGGCTTCCACCAGGTCATCGACGTGGACAAGGCCCCCGGCCAACTCCCCGGCTGGTCGGTCCTGATGGCGATGGGTCAGCTGCACGCGATCCTGCACCCCACCCCGGCGGGCAGCAACGCCGCCTGGTGGCAGGCCCACCAGCCGCTCCAGGTCACCGAGTCCTGGCGGTCCGCCGCCCGCCAGCTCTCCGCCGTCACCATGTACGCCGCCCCGGCCGGCACCATCGGCCGCCAGCCCCGCGAGGACCTGCTCCGCGCCGCCCTCGACCGGGCCGCCACCCGCGGCCTGCTGGTCGCCGCCTCCCTCCCGCTGGCCGGCACCTGAGCCCCCGGCACACCGTCCGACACACCGTCAGGGGCCCGGCCGTCACCCCCACGCCCGGGCCCCTGACGCACCTCCGGCCCCAGGCCTCCCACCGGACCCTCGACATCGCCGCAGGTCGGCATAGGCCACCACCCGCGCTGCCCGCATCCCCGGCCGGACTGGCTCGTTGGTTCCTGCGTGTACAGCTACGAGGCCGCCGCCGCCCACCGTCAGCCCACGACCCGTCCCATCCCGGGCATGCGCCCGTCGTACGACGCCGAGCACCCGAGCTCACCGACGCCGATCTACGACGCGCTGTACTCCGAGTACCGCCGCCTCTTCCGCGCCCTGCCGGGCGACCGCTCCGGCGAGGAGTCGATGCGCTTCGAGGGCTTCGCCACCCGCTCCCCGTACGACAGCCCCCAGCGCCCCGAGCCGTACCCGCCGCAGCAGCAGACCTTCCACACCTACCCGGGCCACGCCCAGGGCACCCCGCAGTTCATGCCCGCCCAGCAGAGCTACCCGAGCACCGGCCAGGGCTGGGTCGCCACCGGCTACCTCTCCCCCACCACTGTCGGCGGCCGCCACCGCAGCAGCCCGATGCTCTCCCTCCCCCCGGGCCAGTACTGACCCACACAGAAAAGGGAAGGGCCCGGGCTGTCCTCAGCCCGGGCCCTTCCCCTATTACTGCTATTACTGCCTACTTGGTGCGCTTGCGCTTCTCCCGCACGCGGACCGAGATCGAGATCGGCGTCCCGACGAAGCCGAACTCCTCGCGCAGCCGGCGCTCGACGAAGCGGCGGTAGCCCGCCTCCAGGAAGCCGGAGGCGAACAGGATGAAGCGCGGCGGCCGGATGCCGGCCTGGGTGCCGAACAGGATGCGCGGCTGCTTGCCACCACGGATCGGGTGCGGGTGGGCGGCCACCAGCTCACCGAGGAAGGCGTTCAGCCGGGCGGTCGGGACACGGGTCTCCCAACCCTCCAGCGCGGTCTCGATCGCCGGGACGAGCTTCTCCATGTGCCGGCCGGTCTTGGCCGAGACGTTCACCCGGGGCGCCCACTGGACCTGCACCAGGTCCCGCTCGATCTCGCGCTCCAGGTAGTAGCGGCGCTCCTCGTCGAGCTGGTCCCACTTGTTGTAGGCGACGACCACGGCGCGCCCGGCCTCGACGGCCATCGAGATGATCCGGGTGTCCTGCTCGGCCAGGGTCTCGCTGGCGTCGATCAGGACCACCGCGACCTCGGCCTTCTCCAGCGCGGAGGAGGTGCGCAGCGAGGCGTAGTAGTCGGCGCCGGCGGTCAGGTGCACCCGGCGGCGGATACCGGCGGTGTCCACGAACTTCCAGGTCTTGCCGCCGAGTTCGATCATCTCGTCGACCGGGTCACGGGTGGTTCCGGCCAGCTCGTTGACGACCACCCGCTCCTCGCCCGCCACCTTGTTCAGCAGGCTGGACTTGCCGACGTTCGGACGGCCGATCAGCGCGATCCGGCGCGGGCCGCCGATCGGGTTGCCGTCGAAGGTCTGCGGCGGGGCCTCGGGCAGCGCGGCCAGCACCGCGTCCAGCAGGTCGCCGGAGCCGCGGCCGTGCAGGGCCGAGACGGGGTACGGCTCGCCCAGGCCCAGCGACCACAGGTACGCGGCCTCGGCCTCGGTGGACGGGCCGTCCACCTTGTTGGCGCAGAGCACGGTCGGCTTGCCGGCCCGGCGGATCAGCTTGATCAGCGCCTCGTCGGTGTCGGTGGCGCCGACGGTGGCGTCCACCACGAAGAGCACCGCGTCGGCCTGCTCGATGCCGAGCTCGGCCTGCGCGGCGACCATCGCGTCGAGGCCGAGGACGTCGATCTCCCAGCCACCGGTGTCGACCAGCTTGAAGCGGCGGCCGTTCCAGGTCGCCTCGTAGGTGACCCGGTCACGGGTGACGCCCGGCTTGTCCTCGACGACCGCCTCACGGCGGCCGATGATGCGGTTGACCAGGGTCGACTTGCCGACGTTCGGGCGGCCGACCACGGCCAGCACCGGCAGCGGGCCCTCGATCTCGCCGTCGAGGAACTCGCCGTCGATGCCCTCCTCAGCGGCCATCGCCATGAACTCGGCGTAGTCGGCGGCGTCGAGCTCGCCGTAGGAGTCGTTGTCGTTGCTCATGTTCCGTACTTCCGTTTCCCGGCCCGTCCCTTCCCAGGGATGCGCCGTGCGTACCTGCCCCACGGGGGCAGCGCGGTGCGTCCGGCCGGAACCTCCGGCAGACGCGAGAGAGTGAGCGGTCGTCAGACCGCGAGACCGGCCCGCTGCTCGACCAGGGCGGCGATGGTGCCGATCACCTGGTCCAGCGTCAGGTCGCTGGTGTCCACCAGGACGGCGTCGGCCGCCTGGGTGAGGGGGGCGGTCTCCCGGGAGGAGTCCGCCGCGTCCCGGCGGGCCAGATCGGCGGCCATCGCGGTGATGGTCGCCTCGTCCAGGCCCTTGGCCCGCAGCTCGGTGGCCCGGCGCTCGGCGCGGGCCGCCTCGGAGGCGGTGAGGAAGATCTTGACGGTGGCGTCCGGGAAGACCACCGACCCCATGTCCCGGCCCTCGGCGACGATGCCGCGCTCCGCGACCCGGGCGCAGCCCCGCTGCAGCTCGACCAGCCGGGCCCGCACCTGCGGGACGGCGGCCACGGCGCTGACCTGCGAGGTGACCTCCTGGCCGCGGATCGGGCCGGAGACGTCCTGGCCGTCCACCGTGATGGTGGGGCCGGCCGCGTCGGTGCCGGAGACGATCACCGGCTTGGAGCAGGCGATGGCCACCGCCTCGGGGTCGTTGACGTCGACCTCGTTGGCGAGCATCCACCAGGTCATCGCGCGGTACATCGCGCCGGTGTCCAGGAAGCTCAGCCCCAGCCGGGCGGCGACCGCCCGGGAGACGGTCGACTTGCCGGAGCCGGAGGGTCCGTCGATGGCGACGACGACCGGGGCGTTCGCTCGGTCGGCAGTGTCCACGGCGTGAACCTCTCTTCGTACTGCAGGCAGGGGACCACCTCTAGGTTAGTCGACCCGCCGGGCTTCCCCGGCCATGACCGCAAGCGACTAAGACAAACGTCTTGCACGCTTGTACAAATCCTCGCTAGAGTTCAGCTCACCGAACCGCACCCGCCCTGCCCCCACTTCGAGGAGCTGTCACCATGACCGCCGCCACCACCGCCGCCACCACCCCCGTCCGCTCGACCCTCGTCCTGGCCGACGGCCGCCGCCTCTCCTGGCTGGACTTCGGCGGCGCCGGCCGCCCGCTGCTGGCCCTGCACGGCCACCTCTCCGAGGGCGCCGACTTCACCGAGGTGGCCCGCCTGCTCGCCCCCGAGTGGCGGGTGATCGCCCCCGACCTGCGCGGGCACGGCGACTCCGACCGGGCGGCGGACTACGACCGCGAGGGCTACCTCGCCGACGTGGTGGCCCTGCTGCACCACCTCGGGCTCGGCCCGCTCCCGGTGCTCGGCCACTCCGGCGGCGGCATCACCGCCTACCAGCTGGCGGCCCGTCACCCCGAGCTGGTCTCCGCCCTGATCGACGAGGAGGGCCCGGCCGAGCTGCCGGACGGCCCCAGCCCGCTCTCCTTCGTCCTGGCCCTCCCCTACACCGCCCCCGGCCGCGAGGAGCTGCTCGCCGCCCTCGGCCCGATCGCCGCGATGGTCGGCGAGCGCCTGCGCCCGCTCCCGGACGGCTCCTGGCGGCTGCCCTTCCACCCCGGGGACACCGTCCGCTCCGAGAGCCAGGTGCACGGCGACCACTGGGCCGACTGGCTGGGCAGCCACTGCCCGGCCCTGCTGGTCAGCGGCAACCGGATGCCCTGCCTGCCCGCCCCGCTCGCCACCGCGATGACCACCCGCCGCCCGGGCACCGAGCTGGTCACCCTGGACGCCGACCACTTCGTCCACACCGCCGCCCCGGCCGCCTTCGCCGAGGCCGTCCGCGCCTTCCTGTCCCGCCTCTGAGGCCCCGTCAGCCCCGCCCCCAGCCGCCCGCCGGCAGTGCGACGTACCCGGCCCGCACCGGTCCACCTCCGGCTGCCATGATCACCCTCATGACGTTCAAGGTCGCCGTCCTCGCCTCCCACGCCGGCTCCAACCTCCGGGCCCTGACCGCCGACGCCCGGCTCCCCGGCTCCGGCTACGCCGTCGCCCTGGTGGTCAGCAACAACAGCGGCTCCGGCGCGCTCGACCACGCCCGCGAGCTCGGCATCCCGGCCCTGCACCTGTCCGGCCGCACCCACCCGGACCCCGAACTGCTCGACCGGGCCCTGCTGGACGCCCTCGCCCTGCACCGCGCCGACCTGGTGGTGACGGCGGGCTACCTGCGCAAGATCGGCCCGGCCGTGCTCGCCGCGTACGCGGGACGGATCGTCAACGTCCACCCCTCCCTGCTCCCCCGGCACGGCGGTCCGGGCATGCACGGCGCCCACGTGCACGCGGCCGTGCTCGCCGCCGGGGACACCGTCTCCGGTGCCTCCGTCCACCAGGTGACGGCGGAGTACGACGAGGGCCCGGTGATCGCCCGTCAGGAGGTGCCGGTCCTCCCGGCGGACACCCCGGAGACCCTGGCCGCCCGCGTCCTCACCGCCGAGCACACGCTCCTCCCGGCCACCGTCCGCCACCTCGCCACGGCCGCCACCGGCTGACCCCCCGTCACTCCTCCTCCGTCCGCCCCGGAAACGCCGGAAGGCCTCGCCGGGGGAATCGGCGAGGCCTTCCCGTGCGTCACCCGCAGGTTCAGCCGGCCGGGTACTTGTAACCGATCTTCAGCAGGCTCACCAGCACCGGCACCGCCAGCACCAGCACCACTCCGGGCACCATCGGGTCGAGCAGGTACCAGGCACCGGGCGACTGCAGTCCGACGAAGGCGGCCGCGGCCACCGCCGGCACGTGCGGGGCCTTGAGCAGCGCCAGCGCCAGGACGGTGAGCGCCACCGCCACCCCGGTCGTGTAGTGCGAGTGTCCGAACACCTCGGTCACCGCCAGCGCGACCAGCACCGACACCGGGTACGAGATCAGCACCGCCCGGGGCGTCGCCAGCGGAGCACTGGGGGCCAGCGCCAGCACGGCGGCGGTGGCGATGTACGGGATGGCGAACACATGCAGGCCGGTCAGCTGCTGGAAGACGGCCAGCAGCAGCACCGAAGCGAGCGCCACGCCTCCGGCGGTCAGCGCCGCCCGTCGGCCGGCAAGGACGCGGAGCAGGGAAACGGGCGGCCTGGTGGCAGTGGACTCGGACATCGGACTCCTCCTCGGGAGCGGCAGGGCATACGGGACGGGACGGTACGCCGGTCGCCCGCCTGCCTGCTGGCGGTACGTCAGGTCAGGCGTTGCGGACGAGGAACTCGCGGATCAGCGCGGCGATCTCCGGCCCGTGGCTCTCCAGGGCGAAGTGCCCGGCGTCGAGCAGGTGGATCTCGGCGTCCGGCAGGTCGTCGGCGTAGGCGACGGCGCCGGCCTCGCCGAAGATCTCGTCGTTCCTGCCCCAGGTGATCAGCGTCGGGGGCCGGTGGGTGCGGAAGTACTCCTGGAAGGCGGGGTAGTCGCCGAGGTTGAACTGGTAGTCCCAGAACAGCTGGAGCTGCACCTCCTTGTTGCCCGGACGGTCCAGGCCCGCCTGGTCCAGCAGCCACGCCTCGGGGGCGATCCGCTCCAGGCGGTCCTCCGGCACACCGTGGGTGTACTGCCACTCGGTGGCCTCGACGGTGAGCAGCTTGCGCACCTCGGGCTCGTGGGCCGGGCGGTCGGCCGCGTGGTCGAAGAGCACCTTCCAGAAGGGAGTGAAGCCCGCCTCGTAGGCGTTGCCGCTCTGCACGATCAGACCGGAGACGCGCTCCGGGTGGGCGGAGGCGATCCGCAGGCCGATCGGGGAGCCGTAGTCGTGGATGTAGAGGAAGAACTTCTCGAGGCCGAGCTGGTCCAGCAGCCCGAGGGTCAGCCGGCTGAGGTTCGCGAAGCTGTACTCGAAGTCCTCGACGGCCGGGGCGGCCGAGCGGCCGAACCCGACATGGTCGGGGGCGATCAGGTGGTATTCGTCGGCAAGGTCTGCGATCAAGTTGCGGAACATGTGCGAGCTGGACGGGAAACCGTGCAGCAGGACCAGAGTGGGCTTGGTCGGGTCACCGGCTTCGCGGTAGGCGAGCTCCACCCCGTCGACGCGGGCGGTTCGGTACCGGGTGGCGAAGGCGGTCATGACGGGCTCCTTGATAAGAAGTGAACAAAAGTAGAGAACGAGCGTTCTCCTCGCAGGGCAGGAGAACCTTCGTTCTCCCGCCCTGAGGTATACAGTAGAGAACCTTCGTTCTCGATGCAAGGGGAGATCACTCATGGACGCCGAGACAGCCGAACTCCGAGTGCTCGACAGCGCCGAGGAGCTGTTCAACGAACGAGGTGTGCAGTCCGTCGGGATGGACGCCATCCGGACCGCTTCAGGCGTGTCGCTGAAGCGCCTCTACCAGCTCTTCCCGTCCAAGGACGACCTGGTCGGAGCCGTGCTCCGCCGCCGCAGCGTGACCTCCGACGAGGCGATCCTGACCCACGCCCGCCCGGGCGCGAGCCCCCGCGAGCGGATACTCGACGTCTTCGACCACCTCGCCGAGTGGTTCGCCCAGCCCACCTTCCGCGGCTGCAACTTCATCAACTCGTTCGGCGAGCTCGGCGGGGTCTCCAGCGAGGTCACCGAGCTCGCCCGCGCCCACAAGCAGAGCCTCAACAACCACTTCCGGGTCCTGGTCTCCGCCGCCGGCGGCCCGCCCCTGCTGGCCGACCAACTGTCCATCCTGGCCAACGGCGCGATGGCCACGGCCGGCATCATGGGCACCCCCGAGACCGCCGGCCAGGCCCGCGCGGCCGCCGAGACCCTCCTCGACGCGATGCTGCCGCCCCGGCCCTGACCGGCCGTCACCCCGAGCCCTCGCAGCCCTCGCGGCCTCAGGCCCGCAGCACCCGCTCCAGGCGGTCCAGCTCCGCGAGCACCCTCCGCCCCAACTCCCCCACGCCCCGGGCCGCCTCGCCGGCGAGCCCCGGGTGCGCGGGCAGCACGTGGCCCGCCGCCCCGGCCTGCACGGTCATCGCCGTCAGGTCGTGCGCGATCACGTCGTGCAGCTCCACCGCCATCCGGGCCCGCACGGCCGACAGCGCCAGCTCCTCCCGGGCCCGCTCCGCACGGTCCGTCAACTCCCGGGCCACCGCCTGCCGGGCCCTGGCCCACACGCCCGCGCCCCAGGCCGCCACGAACGGCACCGAGCAGAGCACCGCCATCTCCGACAGCTCCCAGGGCGCGAAGGGGCGCAGACCGCCGTCGGCCACCCCGCGCACCACCAGCGCCGGGCCCACCAGCACCGCCGCCCCCAGGGCGATCCGCGCCGTGCGCACCGACCCCCGGAACGCCCCCCAGCGCGCCAGCACCAGGAAGCCCAGGTCCGGCCACTGCAACGGCGCCCCGCCCGCCAGCAGCCCGGCCCCGAGGACCACCGCCACCAGCGTCACCGCGTCCGGGTACCGGCGGCGCAGCAGCGCCAGCCCGGCGAACACCGTCCCCAGCGCGAGGCCGCCGTACTGCGGCAGGCCGTCCGGCCCCGGCGCGGCGACGGTCTCCCGCAGGCCCAGCAGCAACAGGACCAGCGCCCAGAGCGCGTCACCGACGACGGGGTACCTGAGGAACCACTCATGGAGTCGGTACACGCCCCCACGCTACGGAGCGCCCCCCGCCCCCGCGTCACCCGCCGGACCGAGCCCCCTCCTCCTCAGGAGGTACCTCCCGATGCCCGAAGGGGCCGCCTCCCCGACGCGGCCGGGCCCGCGCCGCCGAGGAGGCGGTCCCTAGTGCCGTGCACGGCACTAGTAGGGCTTGGTCAGGTGTACTCGCCGGTGGCGTGTCTTGCTGCCGGTTGGCGCGTTGATGGTGTGTGACACCTGGGGAGATGGATCA
>NZ_JBVJLD010000011.1:0-51149 GCF_055584905.1 Kitasatospora sp. NPDC088742
CACGGCAACCTGGACGTGCCGTTCAACGAGGGTGGCCGTCTGATGGACGACCTCGGCGCGAACAACATCGTGCTGATGGGTGAGGCCCGGCCGCCGGGCGAGGACCTGCGGAACCAGCTTCAGAACGACCAGCTGTCGGCGGAGGAGAGGGCGAGGCTCGAGGAGAACGAGGTGGTCGTCCCCTGGCCCCTCGCACCCCGGTTCGGCATCGCGCACAACACTCCGCAGCCGCAGTTCGACGGCTCCAACTGGCGTCCCGTGCCTGCCGATGAGGCCGGTATTGCGGGTGCGGCCGAGTTCATGGACGGGGCTGAGTACCGGGCGGACGAGGACCGCCGGTACGCCGCGAAGGAGGAGGCGGAGCGACTTCGGAAGGAGAAGGAGGCCGCCGACCGGGAGCTTGCGCGGCAGGAGGCCGCGGATCGTGAGGCGCGGCAGGAGGAGGCGCGGCGGCTGGCTGCGGCCAACCGTCCGTCGACGCCGCCGGGGGAGAAGCAGAGCTCGGCCCTGTTCGACTCGGACAGCGACATGTTCATGACCATGGACGGCAGCAGTGATGAGGAGAGCAGCCGCAGCGGTGCGTCCACGCCCAGGCCGTCCGGCCAGGGCCTCTCGGACGCCGACTCCGACTCCGACTCCGACTCGGACTCGGACTCGGACGGTGGCCGCTCGCGCTCCCGTGACGGCTTCACCGACACCGATGCCCCGTCAGACCGTGGGAACGGCCCCGACCACTCGGCCACCGAACACTCGACTGCCGACACCCGTACCGATCTCTCCGGTGCTGGCCCGGTATCCTTCGGCCCGGTGCGGCCGTCCGCGAACAACCAGCCCACGCACAGCGGCGACCAGCCCGGTCAGCTGCCGCACGCCACCCCGGACACCGACCAGTCCGCCGTGCCGCCGGCCGCTGCCCCGCACCCGGCGTCCGCCACCACCCCGCGCGGCGACAGCTCGGTCGGCTCCACGGTTCCCCGCTCGGCGGACGGCGCCGGTGGCACCCGAGGTCAGGACTCCCGGTCGACGTCGACCGGCGGTCGTACGGCTCCCGGCTCCCCGGGCGCCCCCCTCGGAACCGTTGCGCCCGACGGGCCGACCGTCCAGAACGGTGCGGACCACGGCGGCACCGACCACGACGCGCCCGTGGACACTCCGGACAACCGGCCGGACAACCGGCCGGACAACCGGCCGGACTCCGACGCGCCGCCGGCGCAGGACGCCGCGCACCAGCTGGGAGACGATTCCCCGCAGGAGCCGTACCGCCCGGCCAGCGGTGGCCGTCCGGCGGGCAGTCCCGGCGGTCTTGACGACCCGTCGGACGCGGACACGAAGCGGATCAACGACGCCGTGCCGCGAGACGAGGAGACGCGACGGCCGGAGGTCCACCCGGACCCGAACAAGGGCAACTGGCACGCCAGCATCAACGGTGACGGCCCGACCGCCCCCGGCCGCAACAACAACTGCGCCGACGTGGCCCTGGCCATGGTCGACACCTACTCCGGCCACCCGACCGCAGCGGCCTCCCGCACCCCCGACCCGGACTCCGCCGGCCGCCCGTCCGACCAGGGCGAGACCAACGGCCGTGTCCGGATCGAGAATTCGCTCGGCGCGAAGTTCGGCGACTACGGCAACGGCCGTACCGCCTTCGACCGCCTGGCGGGCCAGCTCCGCGCGAGCGGCCACGGCTCCCAGGCCGTCATCATCACCACCGACAAGGACGGCCGTTCCCACGCCTGGAACGCCGTCAACCACAACAAGAACATCACCTACATCGACGCCCAGACCGGCCGGCGCAGCCCCCAGCCGCTCCACAGCGGCGACCAGGGTGTCTTCGCCATCCCCCTCGGCCCCGACCGCGCTCCGGTGCAGGCCTCGGGCGACGGCGGGCGTCATACCCCGTCGGACCCGGGCATGGCTCCGTCCCAGCCCTCGCTCACCGCGGACCTGACCCCGGCGGAACAGAGCCGATTGACACCACAGGTGATACAGACCCTGGACGGGATGGCCACGAGCGGGCCCCAGCGCGCGGAGATCCTGGCCCTCGCACGGAACCAGGCGATCACCCCGGCCGACCTACCGGGCCTGGTGCCGCTCCTCGACCAGAACTTCCGGGCCGACTCGGTGGCGAACCTCTACACCGCCGTACCGCCGCCGAACCGAGCCCCGGTGATCGCCGCCACGCTGGCGATCCCGGCGCAGGGGCGCCCCGAGGTCCTGACGCTCGCGCAGAACCAGGCCGTTGCCCGCCAGGACCTGGTGACCCTGGCGCCGTTGCTCCATCCGAACTTCCGGGCCAACCAGGCGGCGGCCCTGTACAGCGCGCTCCCGCCGGCTCAGCGCACCGCCGTGCTCACCGCCGGGTTGAGGGTGCCGGGTCCGTCGCGTGGCGAGATCATCACCTTGGCGCAGAACCAGAACGTCCCCGCCGCGCGGTTGGCCACCCTGGTGCCGTTGCTCAGCACGAGCCTCCCGGCGCCTAAGGTGGCGGACTTCTACACGGCGTACCGCGCTGCGGACCCGCAGTTGCAGACCCTGGCCGCCATGACCCAGAACCCGGTCCCGACGATGAACCCGCCTGCCCGTCCCCCTCGGTCCCGGAACGGCCGGGACGTGATCGTCAACCTGGGCGGGGCGGGCTGGACGCCCCAGCAGATCGCGTCCGCGATGGCACACAGCGTCGCGCTGACCGCGCCGGGCCCCCCGGCACCCGTCGCTACGCCCAACCAGTTCCTCACCGTGCTGAGCGTGGCCGCCGACAACAACCGCCCGTTCGGCGACGTGAACGGGGCCATGGCCAGCCCGAACATCGACTGGACCGAGTTCGCCAACGGCGTCTCCTACTTCACCCCCGTGCACCAGCAGCCCGGAGTCAACACGGCGGCGGGGACGGGCGGCAACATCATCCCGCCCATGGTGAGGCTCCACACGGCCAACGGCGAGGTCAAGGTGGCGGTACGTCAGGAGAGGTTGGAGCACTTCAAGCAGGGCCATTCGGTGGACGGCTTCAAGTTCACCACCGCGAACATCGGCCGCAATCCGACGAGCACGTTCTGGGCACCTGGGACGGACATCCGGGGCGAGGCGCTCGCCACCCTGAACGACCCGGCCGTCAAGAAGCTGGCGGGTCAGGTCGCGACCTCCCAGCAACGGGCCACGGTGACGGCCAGGAACAACAGGGTCGGCATGGTGCCCGACTACAACACCGGCAGTGACGTACAGATGGACCAGCTCTACCCCACGCTCGGGTACTCGATCCGCACGCCGACACTCACGGCGATCGGGCGGTTCATGGGACATCCGGTCTGATCGGCCCGTTCACGGCGTGCCGTCCTCTCCCGTGCGGATGCGGGGGAGGGCGGTGGGGTGGTGGTCGCGGAGGTGGGCGACCAGGTGTTCGCGGACCTCGAAGCGGAGGACGGCGACGTCGTCCGGGGTGCGGGCGGTCATGGTGGCCCGGACGACGATGGTGCTCGGGGTGGTGTCGGTGACCTGGAGGGCCCATTCGGTGCTGTCCCAGAGCGGGTGGGTGGTGAGGAACTCCTTGAGGGCAGCGCGGAGTTCGGGCACGGGCGTGGTGTGGTCGAGGTGGAGCAGGACGGCGCCCAGCAGGCCCGGGTCCTTGCGGGTCCAGTTCTCGAAGGGCTTGCTGACGAAGTAGGAGGTCGGGACGATCAGGCGGCGGTAGTCCCAGAGGCGGATCACCAGGTAGGAGAGGGTGATCTCCTCCACCGTGCCCTGCTGGCCCTCGACCACCACCGTGTCGCCGATCCGGACGGTGTCGCCGAAGGCGATCTGGAGGCCGGCGAAGAAGTTGCCCAGCGCGCTCTGGGCGGCGATGCCGGCCACGATGCCGAGGATCCCGGCGGAGGCGAGCAGGCTGGCGCCGATGGTGCGCATGGCCTGGAAGGTCAGCAGCATGACGGCGACGGTCACCACGGCGACCAGCGCGCTGACGACCCGTCGGGTGAGGCTGAGCTGCGTCTGCACCCGCTGGACGCGGGAGGGCTCGTCGGTGACCGCCTGGTAGCGGAGGTAGAAGGCCTCCAGGACGGCGGCGAAGACCCGGATGGCGAGCCAGCCGAGCGAGGCCATCAGGGCGAGCAGGACGGTGTGGTGGGTGTCGTCGCCGTCCAGGTCGAAGATCCGCTCGATCGGACGCGTGGCCAGCAACAGGCTTGTGCAGACGACGAGTTGGAGCGGAATGCGGCAGCGGCGGAGCAGGGCCCAGACCGGTGACTCCGGGTGCCGGCGGGCCACCCGCTGGAGGATCTGGTCGGCCAGCCAGCCGAGTGCCAGGGTGACCAGGACGATGGCGAGCAGGGCAGAGAGCGGCCAGAGCACGGTGCACCTCGACGGGTCGGCGATTTGCACCATACCGTGACGGTTTGATGTGGTCCGGGAAGTGACGCGCGGTCAGGTGTTCAGGGGAAGGTCTGCGCGGCCGGACCGGTCGAGGAGGGACCCGTGGCGGGGGAGGTCTGCCCGGGAGGGAGGGTGAAGTCGGCGCGGACGGGCTGACCGGGAGGGCAGATCGGGCTCGGCGGGCGGGCGAAGCGGCCCGGGGTGGTGCCGAGGAAGCGGCGGAAGTGCCGGTTCAGGTGCGGCTGGTCGTGGAATCCGACGGTGGTGGCGACCTCGGCCGGGGGCTGTCCGGCGAGCAGGAGACGGCGGGCACGGTCGATCCGGCGGGCCGTCAGGTACTGGTGCGGCGGGATGCCGAAGGCGCCGCTGAACGCCCGGACCAGGTGGGTGGGGTGGGCGTGCAGCAGCCGTCCGGCCTCGGCGAGGGTGGGCGGGGCGTGCAGGGCGGCGTCCAGCAGGTCGCGCAGGTCGTGGGCGATGCCGCGGGGTGGTGGCACCCCGGCAGGGGAGTCCGGGCGCAGGTGGGTGCGCAGGCGTTCGGCGACCAGGGCGAGGCGGCTCTCGGCCTCCAGCTCCTCGCCGGGAAGGGCCAGCGCGGTGTGCAGCCGGCCGATGCGGTCGCGCAGGAGCGGGTCGGTGATGTCCGGGCCGTCCACGGCCGGGCCGGTGAGGGAGGTGTCCAGCTGGGTGGTGTCGAGGTAGAGCACCCGTTTGCGGAAGCCCTCGGCGGTGGCCGGGGCGCCGTTGTGCGGGACGTGCGGCGGGAGCAGGCTGACGGTGCCGAGCGGGGTGCCGCGGCGGTGGCGGTCGAGCTCGTACCGGACGGCGCCGTCGTCCACGATCAGCAGGGTCCAGCTGTCGTGGACGTGCATCGGGTAGCGGTGCTCGGTGAAGCGCGCGTGCAGGACCTCGACCAGGCCGGGCACCGGCGGCCGCCACGCGGAGACCTCCTGACCGGGCGTCATGCCAAGAACGTACAAGACCGGGTGGGTGGGGGCCGGGCAGTCTCGGTGCATGAGAAGCGATGAGCAGGACGTTGTTGCGGAGCCGGTCCGGTTCGACACCAAGATCGCGGTGCTGCTGCGCGAGGACCTGGAGCCCTGGCAGCGGTTGAACGTGACGGCCTTCCTGGTCAGCGGCCTGGGCACGGCCCGGCCCGAGGTGATCGGGGAGCCGTACGAGGACGGGGACGGTGCCGGGTACCTGCCGATGTTCCGTCAGCCGGTGCTGGTCTTCGAGGGGACGAAGGAGGTGCTGACGGCCGCGCACGGGCGGGCGCTGGGGCGGGAGTTGCCGCTCGCGGTGTTCACCTCGGACCTGTTCGCCACCGGCAACGACCGGGACAACCGGGCCGCGGTGCGGGCGGTCGCCACGGCGGAGCTGGACCTGGTCGGGATCGCCGTGTACGGGCCGCGCAACGCGGTGGACAAGGTGCTCAAGGGGGCCCGGATGCACGCCTGAACTGGGGAAACCTTGATGCGGGGTGGCAGCGGCGCGGTCTAGGGTGCCGCCCATGGACGACGAGCTGACCGTGACCACCCTGGCCGAGCGGCCCGAACTGCGCGAGCGGCTCTGGGAGATGCCCGACACCTGGGCCCCGTTCATGGACCACGACCTGGTGGCCAACGCGCTGATGGGCTCGATCGCCGAGCTGTTCCCCGAGTATGTGGTGGTCGCGACGGCTGCGGACGGCGCGTTGGTAGCACGCGGCCACAGCGTGCCGTTCCGGCTGCACGGGGAGGGCCGGGACGGCCGGCTGCCGGACCGGGGCTGGGACCAGGTGCTGCTCTGGGCCGTGAACGGTCACCGCCGGGGCGAACTGCCGGACACCGTCAGCGCGATAGAGATCGCGGTGCGGAGCGACCTCCAGGGCCGGGGCCTGTCGGGCGTGGTGCTCGGCGCGATGCGGGACGCGGCGCGGGCGCGTGGGTACGCCGAGGTGGTGGCCCCGGTGCGGCCGAGCGCCAAGCACCGCGAACCCGGGACGCCGATGGCCGAGTACGCCTTCCGGGTGCGTGAGGCGGACGGGCTGCCGTACGACCCGTGGCTGCGGGTGCACGTCCGGGCCGGGGCGACGGTGGAGCGGGTCGCGCCGGTTTCGATGACCATCTCCGGGTCGCTGGCCGAGTGGCGGGAGTGGACCGGCCTGCCGTTCGACGTGACGGGGGAGGTGCTGGTGCCCGGGGCGCTGGTGCCGGTGCGGTGCGACGCGGAGCGCGACCACGCGGTGTACGTGGAGCCGAACGTCTGGGTGCGGCACCCGGTCTGACGGTCCCTCTTTCGTGGAACGGACAGACGGACGACGGCGCCGGTCGGGAGTGTTCCCGGCCGGCGCCGTTCCTGTGCTCCGGGGTCAGAACAGGCCGTGCCACATCTGCTCGATGACCACCGACCACCAGGTGGTGTCCTTGCGGAAGGCGTCCGGGTCGATCGCGGCCAGGCCGTTCTGGAGCTCGGCCAGGGCGGCCCCGGCCTCGGCCGGGGCGAGGCCCGCCAGGGCGGGGCGGGCGGTGGCGAGCAGGGCGAGGCTGCGGTCGAAGGCGGAGACGGTGGTGTTGACGAACCGTCCGCTGCCGGTGCGCGGGTGCACGGCCCAGACCGAGCCCGCCTCGTCGCCGGCCGTCTGGACGGCGATCACGCACAGGCCGTCGGTGCCGATCCGGGTCCAGCCGGCCAGCACGTCCAGGGTGGCGGGCGCGACCGGGGAGCCGGCGGCCGTCAGGTGGGTGCGCAGGTCGGCGAAGAGGCCGCCGGGGGCGGGCCGGTCGGCCTGGTCGGCGGTGAAGAAGAGCGGCAGCTCGTTGGGCAGCCCCGCCCAGGTGAGGGTGGAACGGGTGGCCTCCGGGAGCGCGCTGGCGGCCAGGTCGTCGGCGTCGTAACGGGTCACCAGGTCGAAGACGGTGGGCAGTTGACGGCCGAGCGCGACGTCGCGGACCGCCTCGGCGGGCTCGACCGAGCCGGGCTGCGGGGCCGGGGTGCGGTTCGGACGAGGGGTCGGGCGCAGGCGCTCGGTGAGGGCGGTCACGCCCTGGGCGCGCTCGTCCGCGGAGATGCCGTACGGGAAGTCGTGGCTGACGGCCGCGTTCGGCAGCTGCTCCAGCGCGACCGCCGGGTAGCCGCCGGGGAGGGTGGCCGGGTACAGCGCGGTGTGGACCGCGGTGACCGCCTCGGGGGCGACGCCGAGCCGCTGGAGCTCGGCCAGCAGCTGGTGCTCCACCGGCGGGCGGCCGGGGGCGGCGGTGAGCTCGATCCGGGCCGGCTGTCCGGTGGCGGGGTCGGTGTAGTCGGCGGTGAGCGAGTTGCCCGGGCCGGTGGCCGGACGCTTGCTCTCGCGGTACGCCTCGATGACCTCGTCCACCGGGACGGACGACCAGACCGAGAGCCGGCCGGTGGCCCGGTCGACCACGCCACAGGCGTCACCGAGGTCCGCCGGGGGCCGGCGCTGCCCGGTGACCGGGTCGCGCTCCAGCGGTGCGGGCGCGGCCCACACCACCCAGCCGAGGTCGAACTCCCGGTGCCGGACCTCACGCCGGGGCAGACCGGCGGCGTCGGCGCCGCTGTTCAGCCAGGCGTCGGCGGTGGTGAGGGCAAGCTCCTGGGTGATCACGAGAACTCCTCGCCTGAGGGACCGGTGCAGTTTCGTCGGCCGGCGCTTCAACGGTTTTCAACGGTAGGGATGTCAACGGTCGCTGCCGCGAGCCGGGATGAGGCTACCCGTTGCAAGGTCGAGACCGAACGAGCACTGAACGGGTACAGCCACGAAGTAAACATTATGATCTCATGGGCAATGCTGCTGACGGCCGGGTGAGTTGGCCCGGACGGACAGCGGCGGGGATCCACACGGGGCATGGGGGACAGGCGATGGCCACGGACCGGGACAATCCGGAGATCACGGACGACGAGCTGCTCGACGTCGCCGACAATCCCGCGCAGGCACGTGAGTTGCACCGCGCGCTGCGCACCCTCGCCGACAACGACTCCGTCGGCCCCCAGCTCCAGCAGATGGCCCGGGACGTGCTGAGCGGCCGCGTCGGCATGCGCGAGGTGGTCGAGTCCGACCGCTACCTCAGCGCGATCGGCGAGCGGCTGGGCCAGATGCGCACCGCCGCGGAGAACCTCAGCCCGGCGGAGCGGGAGGCCTCGGACGCGCGGGCGGTCAAGGCCCGCGAGGACTACGAGGCGGAGTTCGGGCCGGACGAGCCCGAGGAGTGGGAGCACGGCGGTTACCAGCCCGGCGGGTACCAGCGCTGACGCGATGGGGTGCCGGGGGTCGGCTCGGCCGACGGGCCGTCAGGCGGGTAGCAGGTCGCAGGTAGTAGGCAGTAGGGCATAGGCAGTAGGGGGCGCAGATGTCACAGCAGATCGTGGTGGACCCGGACAGTCTCCGGTCCGAGGGCAAGAACATGGCCGGGGTCGGTACCGACTTCCTCGCCGCACTCGACTCCCTTGCCAACCGGCTGGAGGCCCTGGAAAAGGGCGACACCCCGCCGTGGGGCGACGACGACCTGGGCGAGAAGTTCGGCGTCGTCTACGAGGGCCTGCGCGACGGCATGAAGGAGTCGATGAAGTCGCTCGGCGAACGCATCGGCGAGATGGGCCAGAAGCTCCAGGGCATGGCCACCAGCCACGAGGCCAACGAGAGCCAGACCAGTGACGACCTCCGCACCATGGAGGGCCGCCAGGGCATGGTCGGCCAGCGGGTCCAGGCGCTCTACCGACCGCACCACTGACGCACCGTCGTCCATTGGCGGCGGCGGTCGGGCCCCCGTGTGCGGGCCGGACCGCCGTCGCTCGTTGTTGAAGTCCTTTTCGTCACCGCAGGGGGAATGGCCAGATGGCGCTCATGTTGCCGGACAGCGTCGAGTGGGTTCTCGAGATGCTGGGCTTTGACTGGCCGACGGCGAATGAGGACAAGCTGCGGGAGTCGGCGCAGGTGTGGCGGGACTTCGCCGATCAGGTGGAGGAGTTGCACTATCGGGGGGCGTCGGCGGCGAACGGGGTGTTGTCGTCGAACGCGGGTGATTCGATCGATGCGTTCCGGGGGTCGTGGGAGAAGTTCTCGGGTGGTGGGGGTGGGTATCTGGCGGATGCGGCGACGGCTGCGCGGTTGATCGCGGCGGCGTTCGATGCTGCTGCGGTGATCGTGGTCACGTGCAAGATCGCGGTGATCGCGCAGTTGGTGGCGTTGGCGGTGGAGATCATCGCGGCTCAGGCGGCGGCGCCGTTCACGTTGGGGTTGTCGGAGTTGGGGGCGGCCGCGGGGACGTTGGCGACGAAGGCCATCGTGCGGCGGTTGTTGAAGGAGCTTCGGCAGGCTCTGGTCGAGGCGATCATGGAGACGTTGAAGGAGCCGGTGGTTTCGGCTGTTCAGGCGATGATCAGTGATCTGATCGCGCAG
This sequence comes from Kitasatospora sp. NPDC088742, assembly GCF_055584905.1. Lineage (NCBI taxonomy): Bacteria > Bacillati > Actinomycetota > Actinomycetes > Kitasatosporales > Streptomycetaceae > Kitasatospora > Kitasatospora sp. NPDC088742. The sequence goes on from NZ_JBVJLD010000011.1 coordinate 9,761, forward strand.
ACGGTGAACCAGGGCTTCGGTGCTCAGGATGGTTATGACCTGGGTCGGACGGCGAAGACGGGTGCGGACGAGTTCAAGGACGCGGTCAAGAACTCGGGGCAGACGTTCACGGAGTCGTTGCGGGACGGGGTTGGTTCGCGGGCGGGGCGGCACGCGCGGGGTGGGTTGGACCATGCGGCGGGTCGTAACAACGACGCGAACTCCTCGTCGGACCCGTCCAACAACAGCGACGCGAGCTCGTCGAACAGCAACACCTCGCCGTCGTCCAACTCCACACCCACGTCCAGTAGTTCACCATCCTCGACGAGCAACTCGCCGTCGTCGTCGAGTTCTTCGCCGTCCTCCACAAGCACATCGCCGTCGTCCAGCACGCCGAGTTCGTCCAACTCGCATGACACGGGCCCGACTTCTACAAGTGCGCCGACGAACACGGCGCCGAGTCACACGACGACTCCGTCTCCGTCGCAGTCGAGTGGCGATTCGCCGCGGAGCCCGTCGCCGGCGTTGGACCCGTTCGGTACGCGGGTGGGTCCGGACGCGGCGACGGATGGTCCGTCGCGGACGCCGGTGACGCCGGAGCACGGCACGCCGCCGGCGCGCAACGACGACAACGGTGGCCGTACCAACACCCCTGCCCCGGACCACCGTTCGGCCCCGGACAACTCGGGCACGACGCGCACGCCCGACCACGACCCGGGTTCGACGCGTCCGACTGCGAACGATGGTCCGACGCGCACGCCGGACGGCGACGCCGGCCCGCGTCCGACGGATGGTCCGACGCGCACGCCCGACCACGATCCGGGTTCGACGCGTCCTGCCGCGAATGACGGCCCATCACGTACTCCGGACCATGACCCGGGCTCCACGCGCCCGACGTCGAACGATGGCCCGTCGCGCACTCCCGAGCACGATCCGGGCTCGACCCGGCCTGCGGCCAACGACGGCCCGTCGCACACCCCGGACCGTGATCCGGGTTCCACGCGCCCGACTGCCACTGATGGCCCGTCACGTACTCCCGAGCACGACCCGGCTCCGTCGCGTCCGTCGCAGGAGCCAGCCGCGCCGACGCTCGGTCCGGTGCGCCCCTCCGATCAGGGTGCGGTTCCGCAGCCCGCGCACACGCCGCCGTCGGCGGAGGTGCCGACGCCGCGTCACGAACCGTCTCCGGAGCCGGTGTCGACGCGCCCGGACGCCGCGACGCCGTCCCCGCAGCAGCACCAGCCCACCCCCGACCAGCATCAGCCCACGCCGGAGCGCACCGCCCCCTCCGAGCCGGCCGGCGCCACCCACACCCCCGCCCAGGCGCCGCCGCAGCACACGCCCGCTCCTGACGGCACGCCACCCTCGCCGTCGCGGGTGGACCCGCGGACCGCGTTCGCCAACGACCCCACCCCCAGCCCGACCTCGCCGTCCTCGGATTCCACGTCCCCGGCGGGCACACCGCGCCTGAACACCGCCGGCCTGGGCGCCACCGCCACCGCACCCTCGGAGCACCGGCCCACCCCGGGACCGGTCCCCACCAGCGACCCGACCCCGGGCACCTCCAACACCCCTGGCACGCCCGGGATGCCGGGCGCGGTTCCGCACACCGGCACGCCGTCGGCGGCCACGCCCACGACTCCGTCGAGCCGCCCGTACGCGCCGCAGGCCCCGCAGGCGCCGACCGGTCCGGTTCCCTCGCAGCGCCGGCCCGACAGCGACGGCCCCACCTTCGGGCCGCGCCCGGCCGCCGACCGCGGCCCCGCCCGCCCCGACCCGCGCACCGCCTACGCCAACCCCCGCCCCGACATCCCCAACCGCCTGGACCCCAACAACCACAACCAGGCCCCGAAGCCCGACACCACCCCCCGCCCCGACCTCGGTAACCGTCTGAACCCCGACGGCCAGAACACCACGCCGAAGCCCGACGCCACCCCGCGCCCGGACCTCGGCAACCGTCTGAACCCCGACGGCCAGAACAGCACCCCGTCGAAGCCGAACAGCACCCCGCGCCCCGACCTCGGCCACCGGCTCGACCCCGACGGGCAGAACACGGCCCCGAAGCCGGACAGCACGCCCCGCCCGGACATCGGCAACCGGCTCGACCCGAACGGGGACAACTCCCACCCCGACACGCCCCGTTCGCACGACGACGGCACCGGCAAGCCGGACATCGGCAACCGTCTGGACCCCGACGGCAACAACCCCCACCGCACCGACGACACCACGCCCTACCGGCCCGCGTCCGAGGACCGCCCCCACGGCAGCCCCGGCGGACTGGATGACCCCTCACCCGCCGACAACCGGCACATCAACGACGCCGTCCCCCACCACCCCGACGGCACCCCGCAGCGTCACCCCGACCCCAACGACGGCAACTGGCCCGCCGCCGTCAACGGCACCGACCCCAACGCCCCCGGCCGCAACAACAACTGCGTCGACGTCGCCCTCGCCACCGTCGACACCTACTCCGGCCACCCCACCGCCGCCGCCTCCCGCACCCCCGACACGGACGCCAACGGCAACCCCTCCGACCGAGGCGAGCGCGGCGGCCGCGACCGCATCGAAAACGCCCTCGGCGCCCGCTTCAACGACATGGGCAACGGCCCCCAGGCCTACCACCGCCTCGAAAACACCCTGCGCAACAACGGCCACGGCTCACAGGCCGTCATCATCACCACCGACAAGGACGGCCGCTCCCACGCCTGGAACGCCGTCAACCACAACGGCACCATCACCTACATCGACGCCCAGACCGGCCAACGCAGCAACCAACCCCTCCACAACGGCGACAACGGCGTCTTCGCCATCCCCCTCGACCCCAACCGCACCCCCACCACCCCCGACCACCACACCACCGACCCCACCCACAACCCCGACCACGACCGCCAAGCCCCCGAAGAACCCGCCGGTCGCAAGCCGGGTGATGAGGGATTCGGCGAACGCATGGAAGGCGACCACACGCCGGAGGAGGACGGGTCCATCAAGGACCCTCCCGCAGAGCGGAGGAACCGCCCCGGTATCGAGTGGCAGACTCTGGTCAACTCGCAGGAGGAAGACTTCGGAGCCTCGGAGCTCGGCAGGATGGTGGAGGCCGCACGAGCCGACGACGCCTTCTTCCAGGAGTACGCGGTCCCCGATTCGATCCTCACGCGGCACCCGAATATCGGAAATCTGCACGAAAGTCCCCAGGCGAACTACGCTGCCTTCAAGTTCGTCGTCGAACCCGGTGGTGAGCCGCAGGTGTTGATCTCACGGAACTGGCCCTCGCGGGCGGACTCGGTACCCACCCTCGAGGGCAAGCCCTGGTCGGGCCCAGGGCATTCGGAGAAGGTAGCCGCGGAGTACCTCAAGCACATCCAGAGTCAGCTCGCGGACGGGCAGCAGATCAAGTTGCTGGAGGTGTACTCCGAGCGCGCGCCTTGCCGTCAGTCGGGATGTGCCAGAATCCTGTACACCACGTTCGGCAAGGTCGCGGTGGCGCATTCCGTCCCGCACCCGGATGACGGGACCGGGGCGGAGAAGATGCAGGCGCAGATCAACAAGATCAAGGAGCAGCGCGCCCAGATCAACGCTGAGAACCGCCGGTACTACCCGTCGGCCAACCAGTCGAAGACCGAGCCCGCCCAGGAGTCGTCGGCCACCGCGGACGACCAGCCCGGAACCGAGGAGTGAGACCGCCGGATGCGTTTCGAACTGGCAGCACGTCAGACCGCTGCCGAGGAACTGGCAGCCTGGCTGGAGCGGCGTGACCTCGGAGACTGCATCCGACTGGTCACCGGCGACCACGGTTGCGGGAAGAGCTGGTTGCTGGCCAGGACTGCCCTGGCAGCCGACCCAGAGGCCGGCGAGCTGATCGCCGCAACCGACGGGCCGCTGCCTCCGGTCGGGGCTTTCGACGGCGTGGCCGACGCGGACGGGGAGACCGGGCCGGAGTGGTTGCGCTCCCTGGCGGATGGGATGGGGCTGGCGGATCGGCTGCGTCACGATGCCGACTTCGCGGGGCTGACCCGGGCGCTCAAGGAGACCGAGCAACCGTTGGGCGTTCTGCTCTCGGGCGCGCCCGGTCGGCTGAGGGTGACCGCCCGGAGGCCGACCGGAGTGCCGGAACTGGTACGGCAGTTGATCGACCCTGCCACCATGAAGCGGCCGGGCGGCGGGCTGGTGTTCCTGCTGGCCGAGGTTGACCGGCAGACGCTGGTCGGGCTGCTGCGGCGGTATCCCAAGCTGGCCGGCTCGGTCATCGACCTCGACCAAGAGCGGTTCGCGCCCGATCGGGCCGCGTTCGCGGGCTGGGTGCGAGGCCTGCTGGAGGTGCCGGACTCGGTCTTCGCCGGACGGGCAGACGACGCCGCTGCTGCGGCGTCGGCGGTGACCGCGGCGGCCTGGCCGAACTTCTTGATGGCCGAGACGCTGGCGATGGAGCTCCGGGTGCGTCCCGGTGACGTGGGGCCGCTTCCCGAATCGCTGACGGGGACTTGGGAGTTCGTCCTTGAGGCCTTCGGTCGGTCCGCGCCGCGTGCCCGAAAGCTGCTCGCTCCGGTCGTACTGGCCGAGGGCGTCGTCGGGATGCCCGACGACCTGCGGGTGCGTGCTGCCGCAGCAGTGACGGGTGGTCAGGTCACGGCCGAGGAGCTGGGTGCTTTCGAGGGAGCGGTGGCCGCGTTCGTGTCCACCGAGGTGGTGGAGGACACCGCAGGGGAACGACCCGTTCTGGTGGGCCACGCCAAGCTGCGGGACGGCGCCTTGGCCGAGGCGGCGGCGGCCTCGTTCGACTCGGGCGTGACGGAGGTCCAGCGGAGGATCACCACGGCACTCCGGGAGGTGCTCCCGGATGACGTGGCGGCGGTGGCGCGGGGCCGGGCGCTGACGGCGGCCGAGACGTACGCGCTGCGGTTCGGTGCCGGACATGCCGTCGGGGGCGGTCGGTTGGACGAGTGGCTCGCGGACCTTCGGGTGCTGGTCCTGGGAGACCCCGAGGCGCTGGCCGAGGCGGTGTCCGCAGCCAGTCGGGTGGACGGAACGGCAGCGCGGCGGCGGGGAGCGGTGGCCGAGGCCGTCCGGGTGTACCGGTCCGATTCACGGTGCGGTGTCATCGAGTGGGTCGCCCGGCTGCGCTTCGCCGCGCAGGCCTGGGGGGACGAGGAGTTGGTCCAGGAGTTGGACGGCCTCGGACTGACGCTCCCCTGGCAGGCCGACTGGGCCCTCTGGCGCCCGTTGGGGGCTTTCGACGCACGGGAGTTCGGACAGGGGTGGACCGGTCCCGTCGGGGTGATCGGCTGGCGCGGCGCCATGGGCGCCGACGGCGCGGTCTGTGTCCGGTCGGCGTACGACCGGAAGTACCGGTGGTACGCACTGGCGGACGGGGCCCAGGAGGGTGAGGCGACGGCGGAGCTGCCGGAGTCGGTTGACGGCCTCGCGGTGGCGGAGGGGGCGGCCGTCACGGTGACCCCGCTCGAGGGTGGCTCCGACCTGGTGAGGGTGCGGGTGGATTCCGGCGCGGGAACGGCAGACTTCTCGCTCTGCTCGCCGTACCCCGGCGCGCAGGCACACGTGATTGCCGATGGGCGTCTTCTGCTGGCCGGCCACAGCGGGCTTGCGCTGATCCGGTTCGGCGCGGCGGAAGCGGTCTCCACCGCAGCCGCGGGCGAGCGGACCACGGACCCCGTTCTGCTGCCCCGTGAGGCCTGGTGGAACTTGAACGTGCTGACGGCGGACGACCTCCAGCCGTACTACCAAGGGGGCGTCGCAGTCGCGGACCCCGGTGCGCTGGGACCGCTGGCCGGGCTGCCGGAAGCGGTCCAGGTGTTGTGCAAGATCGGGCTTCCCGGATTCCCCGTGTTCTGGCAGAACACCCTCGGATCGTTGGAGACGCTGCGGTCGCTGGAGGACCACCTCGCCGATGAGGGGGCCGAGAGCGAGGTGGACGCGAGCGGTTACACGGTGATCGCGGTCTCCGGGGACGGCGAGAGCGCGCTCTGCGTGGAGCACGGTACGGGCCGCGTGGTCCAGGCGTTCGACGAGGAGCCGGAGCTGGTCAACAGTTCGCTGCTCGCCTTCGCGGCCTGCCAGGCGCTGGCGACTTGGGCCCTGTCGGTGTCGACCGGGCGTCAGATCCCGGAGCGCTACGAGTTCCTGGCGTTCGTCCGTGCGGCACTCACCCGGGTCGACCCGGTAGCGGCGGAGGAGAGCGGCCAGGACTGGTGGTGGTTCCAGGCTCTTGAGGACGACTACACCCTGGTCGCGTAGCGGCCCCCGTCCGACGGACCTCGGAGAAGGAGAGAGCAGTGCTCAGAACTGGGCCGGGTTACTCGGCGGCCGTCAAGTTTCGTACCCCTCAGGGCACGGAGGAGTCCGAGGTGGCCCGCAGTCGCCCCGGTCTCCCGCACCCCGAACGGCAGTTGCGGGACCGGCTGGTGCGGCGTGGCGTGCAGCCCGAGGACGTGCTGGAGCTCTACAGCGAGCTGGAGCCCTGTGAGGTCCCGGGTGGCAACTGCGCCCCCCAGCTGCTGACTTGGTGGCCGAACGTCAAGGTCACGCACTCTGCCGAGTACGGGGCGACGACGGAGTCCAGGCAGCGTGGCATGGCGGCACTGCGTGCCCACCTCGAGGCCACAGCCCGCCGACGCGGTCAGGTCATCGATGTGACGACCCGCAGGCCGGCACTGCCCGAGCCCTCGGAAGCGGCAGTCGAAGCGCTCCTGCCGCTGGGGCCCTCATTGGAGCCCTTCATCGAACTGGCCGAGGAACAGCAGGAGTTGGCGCAGTACCTCGCGGGGGCTGCTGCCAATCTGCCGGTACCCGCCGCACCGGGCCTGGAGTCGGCCGGTTACCTGCGGATCGGTACTGATCACGGCCGTGAGATCTGTGTCCACCAGCCGAGCGGCGAGATCCGTGCTGTAGCAATGGGCTCGGGCCATGCCCGTCACGTCAACCGTGACCTCGCCGCGTTCGCTGCAGCGCTCGACCTGCTGCACCGTACCTGGCCCCGTCGGGCCGGACTGGACCCGATCGCGGCGGCGGCGTGGACGGCCGACTTCCAGCAGGCCCTCGCTGACCTGGACGGTACGGCCCTCACCGATCCCGAGACCTGGTGGGCCGTCATTGTGGAGCAGTTCTGGGATGGTCTGTTGTGACGCGTCCGACGGAAGCAGGCTCCAGGCGATGAATGCGGAGAGTAGTTGACGTCATTGGTGGCACGTCATGATGCGTCGACCGAGAACGTGGAGAAGCTCGTGGAGACGCTTGCGGGGATTCTCCAGCGTTCGTTCCAGCGCGAGTCCCTGACGGCCCTCGGCCTGAGCATGGCGTCCGACAAGGCGCTGATCCTTGCCCGGAAGCGTTCGCTGCTCGACCCGGAGGCGGAGGAGATCGACAGCTGGTACGCCTGGACGGCTGCCATGCAGGCGAGTTCCGGGGTGTTCGCGGCGGTTCAGGCCGAGGGGTCGGTGGAGGTCCGGCTCGGGACGTCCGGCACGCGGGAGATCCCGGCGGTCCTGCCGGACCACTACACGGATGCCGGGTCGTGGCTGGACGCCTTCTGGCTGGCCGTCATCTGCCGGGAGCCGCGTCGACTGGACCTGCTGACCTCGGTGCCGGTGTCGGTGCTGCGGGAGTCCGGGGCGGTCTTCGACGAGTACATCTACTCGTGGGTGGGTGCGCTCCAGGAATTCCGTTCGGGCGGGGCGGAGTTGATGGAGCGGCTGCAGGCGGCGATCGAGGGGACCGATCCCGAGGTGGCTCGGATCGCCGACCGCGAGATCCTGTTGAAGCTGCTGTACCCGCCGATCGCGGCCTTCTTCCGCCTGGTCCAGCGTGACGCGGAGAAGTTCAACGAGGCGTTGCTGGAAGCGGTGCAACTGCACAAGGAGTTCTGGACTGCGGACGAGGAGCGCATCGACGACTCCGCCGGCTTCGTGTCCCTTCCGCTGACCGCGCTCGCGTCCCTGGCCCGTGACCTGGGCATCGCGGTGGAGGTGGAGTCGGACTACCTGCCGAAGCACCTGGTGCTGGGCAGCTGGGTCGGAGAGTTCGACGCCTGACGCACTCCGAGCGGGCACAGACTTCGGTGATCATGGAGTTGCGAGGCTCTGTGGTCACCGGGGAGACCAGTGCCTGCTGGCAGCAGCCCCGATGAGCGGGGACTTTCGACATCGGCGCGGTGGCGTCGGCACGTCTCGCTGCTCCCCGCCTGGCACGGGTCGCCTCGGTGCTGAGTCATGGCTGGACGTGCTCTGGCGGAACTGCCCGAGGCGGTCCAGGTGTTGTGCAAGACCGGGCTCCCCGGGTTTCCGGTCTTCTGGCAGGACACCATCGGATCCCTGGAGACCCTCCGCTCGCTGGAGGACCACCTCGCCGAGGAAGGCGCCGAGAGCGAGGTGGACGCGAGCGGCTACACCGTGATCGCCGTCTCCGGTGACGGCGAGGGCGCGCTCTGCGTGGAGCACGGTACGGGCCGGGTGGCGCAGGCGTTCGACGAGGAGCCGGAGCTGGTCAACACCTCGCTCACGGCCTTTGCCGCCTGCCAGGCGCTGGCCACCTGGGCCCTGTCGGTGTCGACCGGTCGTCAGGTCCCCGAGCGCTACGAGTTCCTGGCCTTCGTCCGCGCGTCGCTCTCCCGGGTCGACCCGGTGGGGTAAACCACGTCGTAGGGACTACGTCCAGGTTCGGTCTCAGGTCTGAGAGATGGCTGGGAACAGGAGCCGTTCGGCTCGGTGTTGGATCAGTGACTGTGGGGCACCGGCGGAGGCCGGGGCCGTCCGGACGGGCGGGCCGCAGGGGTTGAGCTGATACCGACTGACCTGGGAGTGACGAGAGTTGAACACCACTGTGAAGCGGCACGGCATTTCCACGGAGCACGTCGAGAGTGGCCTGGCGATGCTGGGTGAGGACTTGGCGGTGGATCTGGGGAGGCTGCGGCCGGGGGCTTCGCTGGGGCTGGCGAGCGTGTTGGAGACGGCGCTGGTGATGGCCGAGGCCGGGCTGCTGCTGGATCCGGGGGGCGAGCGGGCGGAGAGCCGGGAGGCGTTCCTGACGGCGGCTCAGGCGGCCTCGGCGCTGTTCGCGGTGGCGGGGGTGGAGGAGGGCCTGGTGGAGGCCCGGATCGGTGGGGCCGTGCGGACGGTGCGGGCGGGGGACTCGCGGCGGGAGGCGCACGCGGGGAACTGGCTGACGGCGTTCTGGCTGGCGGCGGTCTGCCGGGAGGGCGGGCTGCTGGACGGGCTGGCGGCGGTGCCGGTGGGGGTGCTGCGGGAGTCCGGGGCGGTGGAGGAGGAGTACGCCGCGGTGTGGGTGGCGGCACTGCAGGCGTTCCGGCGTCAGGAGCAAGGCCTGGACGGGCAGTTGGCGGCCGTGCTGGAGGCGGCGGAGCCGGCGCTGGTGGCGGACCGGGAGCACCTGATGAAGGTGGTGCGGCCGGCCGTGGAGCTGTTCGGGCGGTTTGTGGCGCGGGACCAGGCGGGCTTCGACGCGGCGCTGGTGCGGGCCTTGGAGCTGCACCGGGAGTACTGGACGGCGGACGGGGAGCGGGCGGTGAGCTCCACCGGGTTCGTGGCGCTGGCTCCGCTGGCGGTGGCCTGTCTGGCGCACGACGCCGGGATGCGGGTCGAGGTGGCGTCGGAGTACCTGCCGGCGGGCCTGGTCAAGGGTCTGGTGACGGGGCGTTAGGAGAGGAACGGCCGGAGCCGGCGGGCGCACCTGGGAGGGGGCGCCCGCCGGCTCCGGCGTGTGTGGGGGGTGAACGGGGTTGTTACTGGAGGAACTTGGCGCCCGCCCAGTCGGCGTGGTCGCTGTTGATGCCGTCGCCGGCGTCGGTGACCTTCAGGACCAGGCTGTTGACGCCGATGACGTTGACGTCGACGGGCTGGGGGGCCGAGGTCGGGGTGTTGACGGACGGGCTCTCGTAGAGCTTGGTGCCGTCGCCCCAGACCTCGAACTTCACCGTGGCGGAGGCGCTGACCTCGTCGTCCACGCCGGTGTCGGCCTGGAAGCGGGTGTAGCCGCGGTTCAGGTTGTAGGTGATGGTGCCGTTGGCGTGGGTGCCGATGCCCTTGGGGTAGGTGGTGCCGTTGAGGCGCAGCGGGTTGCCGTTGACGCTGCGGTCCTTCTGGACCGTGCCGAAGTCGGCCTGGGCCGAGGCCCAGGAGAGGTCGCTGGCCGCGACCGCGGCCGAGGGCTTGACGGTGAGCTTGGCACCGGCCCAGTCGGCGTGGTCGCTGTTGATGCTGTCGCCGCCGTCGAGGGCCTTCAGGACCAGGGTGTTGACGCCGGTGACGTTGACGTTCACGGACTGGGTCTGGTTGTTGGGGCCGAGGGTGTAGGGGCTCTCGTAGAGCTTGACGCCGTCGCCCCAGACCTCGAAGCGGACCGAGCCGGTGGCGGTGATCTCGTCGTCGACGCCGGTGTCGGCCTGGAAGCGGGTGTAGCCGCCGCCCAGGTTGTAGGTGATGGTGCTGTTGGCGTGGGTGCCGATGCCCTTGGGGTAGACGGTGCCCTGGAGCCTGATCGGGGTGCCGTCGATGCTGGTGTCCTTGCGGGGGGTCCCGAAGGAGTTCTGGTAGCTCACCCAGCCGAGGTCGCTGAGGTCGACCGTCTTGGGGGTCGGGATGGTGGTGACCGAGGCGGCGTTGCTGGCGGCGGAGACGTTGCCCGTGGTGTCCACGGCCTTGACCGTGAAGGTGTACGGGGTCGAGCCGGAGAGGCCGTTGGCGGTGAAGGTGGTGCCGGTGGTGGTGCCGACCAGGGTGGAGCCGCGGAAGACCTGGTAGTTCGTCAGGGCGACGTTGTCGGTGCAGGCGCCCCAGCTCAGGTCGACGCTGGAGTCGGTGAGGTTGGCGGTGGTCAGGCCGGACGGGGTGCTCGGCGCGGTGGTGTCGACCACCGTGCTGCCGGCCGCCGCGGTGACGGTGGCACCGGCGTTGACCGGGACGCTGACGTAGGAGACGGTCTGGCCGTAGAGCGACTTGGTCTGCGCCGGGTAGGCGGTGCCGTTCACCGAGATGGTGGAGTAGGAGCCGTAGAACTGGGCCTCCCAGTTCACCGTGGAGCCCGAGTTGTTGGTCAGCACCGAGCCGGTGGTGCCGATGTGCTTGAGCTTGAGGTCGCTGTCGCCGACCTTGATGTGGTCGATCTCCACCCACGGGGTCTCCGAGGTGAGGCGGGAGACGGTGGCGACCTTGTGGTTCGGCGCGTCGGGCTGGACGCCCATCATGCCGTCCACGGTGTTGCTGACGGCGAGGAAGGAGATCTCGGGGTAGGTGTCGCGGTCCTTCATCAGCTTCTTCAGCCAGGACCAGCCCTCGCCGGAGCGGTTGTACTGGTAGAACATCTCCGGCAGGTAGGAGGTCGCCTCGACGTTCAGGTTGTCGTCGTTGGCGGCGATGAAGTCCAGGTAGGCCGAGGTGCGCGGGCCGTAGTCGCCCAGGCCGTTGAGCATCATCAGGAAGCTGGCCTCGTGGCCCCAGCTGCTGTAGCCGGTGCCGTTGGCGTCCTTGCCGCGCATGTAGCGGTTGTTGGCCGAGTCGAACCACTGGCTCTCGAAGTTGTTCCGGACCCGCTGCGCGCGGTTGGCCCAGGTGGTGCTGCCGGCGGTGTCGCCCTTCGCCTTGAGGATCTGCGAGTAGGCGAGCATCGACTGGTACTGGAAGCCGAGCGCGTCGGCGGCCGAGGTCAGGTTCTCGTTGGGGAACTCGAAGAAGGTCGCGGTGTACTCACCGTTCTGCTTCTTCGCCACCGGCTGGTCGTTGGCCGGGTTGGCGTCGTCCCACCGCACCTCGTGGTTGGTGAGGAACTGGTTCATGGTGGAGTCGTAGTACGCCGACAGGGCCGGGTCGTTGATCCAGGCGGCGTTGCCGGTCCACTGGTACTGCTTGAAGGCCTTGGCCATCAGGTTGAACGGCGAGGGCAGCTCGCGGAAGCCGGTCTGGTCGATGTAGTACATCGCGCCGGTGGAGCTGTGGGCCCACAGCGGCCAGCCGTTCTGGCCCGGGTCGTCCGCGTCGGCGGCGAAGGTCTTGAACATGTTGAGGGTCTCGTTGTCGAGACCGACCGCGTGCGCGCCGTCCGACTGGTGCGAGATGTCGCGGTTGTAGTACGACTCGCGCTGGAGGTAGGCGCCCCAGTAACCCGGCTGCGTGGTCTGGTGGTTGGCGTCGTTGAGGCGCCACCACTCGGGCTCGTGGCCCATCAGCGGGTTGCCCTGGTAGAAGGTCATGCCCAGGGCGCGGTCGCGGCCCCAGTTGAACCCGTCGTTGAGGGCGGCGTTGGGGGAGTTGATGGTCAGCGGGCTGGTGGGGGCGCCGACGTACTGCTGGATGGTGATGCGGTCGACGCGCGGGACGTCGGTGGAGCCGACGGCGGTCAGCTCGATGACGTCGCCGGGCTTGAGGGCGACCTTGCTGCTGGTGCGGTTGTCGACGTTGCGGGCGTCGGTGTAGTCGGCGCCGTAGCGCGAGTTGCCGTTCCAGCTGTCCACCTGGGCCGAGTTGACGGTCAGCCGGTAGCTGACGCCGCCCGCGGTCTTGCCGTTGTAACGGGTGATCAGGTCGTACGTGCCGGCCGCGCCGGAGAAGGTGGAGCGGGCGGTGCTGGTCTGGCCGGCCGCGCCGCGGGCGTAGGTGATGCTCTCGACCGGCTTGTTGTACGCGGTGTGGTTGACGGTCTCGGTCGCGAAGTTGGTCAGCGACATGTTCTCGACCTGGAGCACGTACGGACCTGACGCCGCGTCCGCCGAGGCGGTGGCGGCGGGCAGGGCGGGGAGCGCGATGGTGCCGGCGATCAGGGCGATGGCGGCGGAGAGCGCGCGAGGGTGGCGGCGCATGGGTGGGCGGTCCTTTCGGTGGGGGCATGCGTGGGGGGCGTGCGTGGGGGAGCGGCTGAGGGCAGCCGTGAGGGCGGCGCGGCCGCGCCGTGAAGCCGGGTGCTGTGAGGGTGTGGGGGTGTGGGGGTGCTGAGTGGGGGTGGGGCGTTGAAAGCCGTTGAACTGTGTCGCCTATTGAGGACTTCGCCGGAAGCCCTGTCAATAGTTGAATCCCGTTCAATCGCAAGGCTTCCAGCGGCCTGAGGGCCGTCGGGCATGGTTCGAATGCGTCCTGATCGGCCGAGGTGGGGTGGTGTCACCGCAGGTCAGACGGGGTGCCTCGGTGGATCATGGCATCCGCGGGGGGAGGAGTGGGGCGCGCCCGCGCCTCGGGGTGATGGAGGGGTACTTCGGGATCTTGCAGTGGATCAGTGACAGAAAATCAGAAAGCTTTCACTGCAATGTTGCATGTCGTAGCAGGTCTGAGTAGTGTCCGGGTAATGGCAGACGGCGGCCCGAGGGCTCCGGGGAGTCCGTCGGACCGCCGGCCGGCGGTGACCCTGACGGTGGGTCAGATGGCCGTCAGGGTGAGGAGCGAGGTGTAGCTGCCCGGCGGCGTGTCGGTCGGGATGCGCAGCTCGAGCGCAGCCCCCGCCCGGCCGGAACGGTGTCCGGGGCGGACGTCGCGGACGGCGTCCACTCGAGGTTGCGGGCGGCGATGACCGCGCCGCCGGGGCCGGTGAAGCCACCGGCCCGCCCCGAGAGGGTCCACGGCAGCCGGCCGGCCCGGGTGTCGGTGACGGTGACCGGGGTGAGCGCGCCCGAGGTGCGGAACGACGAGCCGTCCGGGGTGAGTTCGGCTCCCGGCAGGACCACGGCGGTGGAGCCGGTCACCGAGATGGCCGGGCCGCCGGGCTGGACGGCGGGTAGGACCGCGGCTCGGCGGAGGCGGGTGACCCGCCGACGGACAGTGGGAGCAGGGCGGCGCTCAGGACGACCGCCCCTCGTGCGAGCCGGCTGCGGCTGAACGCACGGATGCCGGCCACTGGTTGTGGCAAGGGCCGCACGGACTTCTCCCCCGTGGAGTCGTGTGCGGCAAACCCTGGGTGGGGACGCTGAACGCCGGGTGTCCGCCCGTCGAAGGACGGACACCCGGGGCGAGACGGGGGTGGCGCGGAAGGGTCGGGGTGGGAGGTCGGGGTCAGCGGGCCGCGGGGCCGGTCCAGCCGGCCGGGACGTGGCCGAGGCGGACGCGCTGCGGGTGGTCGCCGACCGGGACGGAGACGGTGGGGCGGCCGGTGGCGAAGTCGATCGCGGTGACGCGGTCGCTGCCGCTCTCGGAGACGACGCAGGAGCGGCCGTCGCCGCTGACGGTGGCCCAGTACGGCTTGGCAGCCGGAATCAGCGGGCCCTCCTGGAGGGTGGCGCGGTCGAGCACGGTGACGTAGTCGTCCATCGTCCCCGCCACGCACAGGTGGGCGCCGTCGGGGCTGACCGAGAGGCCGTGGTGGCGCGAGTCGTTGACCCAGCTGGTGCGGTCCTCGTTGGTGGCGGGCGACTTGGGCAGCTCCTTGAACCGGGTGATCCGGTCGGTGGCCACGTCGTACTCCACCAGGCCGTTGTAGAAGGAGAGTTGGAAGAAGAGGGTGGACCCGTCCGGGCTGAACGCGGCCGGGCGGACGGCGTCGGAGAGGTCGCTGCGACCGGCCGCGTCCAGCCGCTCGCGCATGTCGATCACCTTGACCGGTGCGTAGGTGTCGGCGTCCACCACGGTGATCCGCCGGTCGCCCTTGGTCCAGTCGAGCCAGGGGGCGTCGAGCGCGGTGGTGACCTCGCCGATCGACATGTTCCAGAGCCGGTGGCCGCCGTCGGTGAAGAGGTTCTCGTGCGGTTTGTCGCCGGTCCGGAAGGAGCCGAGCTGGGCGCCGGTGCGGATGTCCAGCACGTGCACGGTGTTCGCGGTGGAGGCGGAGACCGCGACCCGGGCGCCGTCGGGGGAGACGGCCATGTGGTCGGAGCGGTAACCGGCGACCGGGAAGCGCCAGTTGAGGCGGCCGGTGGCCAGGTCCAGGGAGACCACGTCGGCGAAGCTCGGGCGGGAGACCACCACGGAGGAGCCGTCCGGGGTGGTGTACATGTCGTCGACGAACTGGTCGTGCCCCTCGCCGGGGCCGAGCCGGATGCCGAGGAAGTAGGCCAGCCGGATCGGGTCGCGATGGATCTCGGCCAGCCGCTGCTCGCGGTCGGGGACCACGTCGATCCGGCCCACCTTCGTGAGGTCTCCGGAGGAGGCCAGCACGTCGGCGGTGCCGTCCCAGTTGTTGCCGACCAGCAGGACCTCGCGCAGCGCGGGGGAGTCCGAAGCGGTGGCCGGAGCGGGAGGGTTGAGCGCGGCGAGGGTGAGCGCCGCGACGGCGAGGGCGAGGGCGGTGCGGGGGATCCGGGGCACGGTCACTCCTGGGGTGGGAGGGGGCGCGGGACGTTACCCGACGGTAGATTCGGCGTGCGCATGGCGGCAAGACCTCGAACACGGTTGTTCGGCAGGCGAATTGGGCCGAACGCCATCTCAAGGCTTGGTCAAGTCCCTATGGTCTGGACCATGTTGATGATTCGTCAGCGGGCCGTCGGTGCTCTCACCGCGCTGGCCTTGGCCGCCGGCCTCGGCGCCGCCACCGCCCCCGTGGCCCGAGCCGCCCCGGCGGCCTCCCCGTTGGTCTGGAAGGACTGCCCGCCGGAGGCCGGCTGGCCGCCGCACGACCCCCGGATGCTCTGCACCACCGTCAAGGTGCCGCTCGACCACCGCCGGCCGCACGGCCGCACCATCGAGATCGCCGTCTCCCGGCTGGCCACCGCCAAGCCCGGCCTGCGGCGCGGCGTGCTGCTGCACAACGGCGGCGGCCCCGGCACCCGCAGCCTCCACCTGCCCAGCGCCTACGCCCAGGTCTACCCGCAGGAGGTGCTGGACCGTTACGACCTGATCGGCTTCGACCCGCGCGGCGTCGGCCACAGCGCCCCGCTCACCTGCGGCCGGACCGAGGCGCAGCTGCCGACCGAGAAGGTGCTCCCCTTCCCGGCGCCGGACGGCTCGATCGCCCCGAACCTCGCCTTCGGCAGGGCGCTCGCCCGGGACTGCCTGGCCAACGGCGGAGACGTGCTGCCGTACGTGACCACCGCCAACACCGCCCGGGACATGGACCGGATCCGGATCGCGCTCGGCGAGCCGAGGATCTCCTACTTCAGCGGCTCGTACGGCAGTTACCTCGGCACGGTGTACGCCCAGCTGTTCCCGGAGCGCACCGACCGCTTCGTGCTGGACAGCCTGGTCGACCCGGCCCGGATCTGGCACGGCATGTGGACGCTCTGGGACAGCGGGGCCGAGCTGCGCTTCGGCGACTTCGCCGCCTGGGCTGCCGAGCGCGACGGCGAGCTGGGGCTGGGCGCCACCCCGGCCGAGGTGCGGGCCGGATTCCTGGCGCTGGCCGCACGGTTGGACCGCACGCCGGGCCACCACCCCGAGGCCGGTGAGGTGAACGGCAACCGCTTCCGGGTGCTGTACCGGGGCCTGTCGATCCACACCGCGCTCTTCCCGGAGATCGCCGCCTGGTGGCGCTACCTGGCCGGGAAGGACGTGCGGGCGCCCGCCTGGCAGCCGAAGGTGGTCGAGGAGGGCATCCCGGCGGACAACGAGGTGGCCGCCATGCTCGCGGTGGTCTGCGGCGACGTGCGGTGGAACCGCGAACCGGCGTACTACCAGCGGAAGGTGACGGACCACCGGGAGCGCTACCCGCTGCTCGCCGGGATGGGCGTCAACGTCTTCCCCTGCCTGTGGTGGAACGACCCGGTGGAGCCGCCGGTGCGGGTCACCGACCGCGGGCCGGCCGACATCCTGCTGCTGCAGAACCTGCGCGATCCCTCCACCCCCTACGCGGGCGCGCTCGGGCTGCGCGAGGCGCTGGGCGGACGGGCCCGGCTGGTGACGGTGGACGCGGGCAACCACGGGACGTACGACCCGGAGGCGCCGTCCTGCGCGATCACCGAGACGCACCGCTTCCTGGTCACCGGACAGCTGCCGGCCCGGGACAGGTTCTGCCGTCCGGATCCGGTGCCGGCCGGGGCCGCGAAGGCGGGCGGCACGGCGGTGGGCGGCACGGCGGCGCTGTTCGCGCGCGCGGCGATCTGAGCGGACGTCAGGCCAGCAGCTCGCGCAGGACGGCGGCGTGGGTGGTCTCCGGCTGGCCCTTGGAGGCGGTCAGCAGCACGACCGGCCCGGCGGAGGCCAGGGCGCGCAGTTCGGTCAGCGCGCCCTGGGCCTCCGGCGTGTCCAGCTCGGCGAGGTAGCGCTCGCGGAACTCGGGGAACCCGCCGCCCGCGTGGTACCAGCGGCGCAGCTCGGTGGAGGGGGTGAGCGCCTTGGGCCAGGAGTCCAGGGCCGCGTCCTCCTTGGTGATGCCGCGCGGCCAGAGCCGGTCCACCAGGACGCGGGCGCCGTCCTCGGGACGGTGCGGGTCGTAGACCCGGGCGAGCTGGACGGGGTGACGGGGCATCGGGCTCGCCTTCACGCTGCGGGACGGGTGCCCGCAGCGTAAGGCGGGCGCCGGCTCAGGCGGTGGCGGCGCGCTCGGCGGCGCTGCGCTCGACGCAGAACTCGTTGCCCTCGATGTCGGCCATGGTGACCCAGCCGGTACCGTCCGGGCGGCGGCGGTCGGCGACGACGGTGGCGCCGATGGTCAGCAGGCGCTCCACCTCCTCGTCGCGGGTGCGGTCGGAGGGCTGGATGTCGAAGTGCAGACGGTTCTTGGTGGTCTTCCGGTCGTCCTGGACGGCGACGAAGAGTATCTCCAGGCCGTTCGGGGCGATCAGCAGGGCCTCCGGGTCGCCGGGGAAGTCGTCGTCGGCGAGCTTGGAGTCCATGACCTTGGCCCAGAAGCTGCCGAGCTCGTAGGTGTCGGCGCAGTCGATGGTGATGTGGTGCACGAGAGAAGCCATGGCGGTCACTATGGCGGCTGGTCAGGTACGCGTCCACTCGATAAGGCGGGTGGTCCGTGCGTACCCGACCAGCTCCGACGGCCCGTCAGTTGCCCTTCTCCGCCTTGAGGGTGGCGAGTTCGGCCTCCAGGGCCGCGATCTTCTGCTGGTAGTGCGTCACGGTGGCCCGGACGTTCTCGATCGGGAAGAGCTGCGGGATGTGCTGCGGGCAGTTCCAGTCGTAGGCCTCGACGGAGATCAGCAGCGCCCGCTCCGGGTGGGCGCGGTAGCCCTCGGGCTGGAGCCGCTCCACCAACTCCCTGTCCTCGGAGGCCTCCACCGCGCGGGCCCGGCCGTAGATCTTGAGCCTGGTGCTGTTGGCGTAGTCCATCAGGAAGAGCGCGACCTTGTCGTCGTGGTCGACGTTCCCCCGGCTGATGTACTGGCGGTTGCCCCGGAAGTCGGCGAAGGCCAGCGTCCGGTTGTCCAGCACCTGGAGGAAGCCGCGCGGGCCGCCCCGGTGCTGGATGTAGGGCCAGCCGGACTCGCCGACGCTGGACAGGTAGAAGCTGTCCCGGGCGCCGATGAACATCCGCTCGTCCGGGCCGAGCAGGACCGGCCCCTCGGAGGGGCCCGCGGTGCGCCGCGCGTAGGCGCGCAGGCTGCCGTTGCGGCGCTGGTGCTCCTGCACCGTGGGGGAGAAGGCGATCTCGGCGTAGCGGTCGGCCATGGCCGGCTCCTCTCGGGGAGTTCGGAACAGCTGGGTGGTCAGAGGTGAGGGTCGAGCTCGGCCATCACGGCCGCGGCCGGCATCGCGCCGAGCAGCTCGTGGACCACCTCGCCGCCCTTGAAGAGCTTCATCGCCGGGATCGCCCGGATGTCGAACTCCTCGGCGAGGCCCGGGTTCTCGTCCACGTTGACCTTGACCACCGTCAGTCGGTCGGCGTGCTCGGCGGCGATCCGGTCGAGCACCGGGCCGACCTGGCGGCAGGGGCCGCACCACTCGGCCCAGAAGTCGACCAGCACCGGCTTGTCACTGCTCAGCACCTGCTCGGCGAAGGTCGCGCCGTTCACGTCGGTGGCCATCGGGCACTCTCCCGTCGGTACGTTCTAACTGCTGTCGGCCTCTTCAACAGTTAGTCCGTCCGATCCATTCCCGGACTGAACGGAGTCCGGGGACGGCTGGGCGCTTACAAGCTTCCTACCTGCCGGGCGGTTAGGGTCGTTGACCATGGGACTCGGTGGGGCGTGGCGTCGCCTCGGGCAGCGGAAGTGGTGGGCCGCCGGGGCGGCGCTCGTGGTGCTCGCGGGCGGCGGGGTGGCGGTGGCCGCCGTCGGCGGCGGTGAAGTGACGGTCCGCCAGGAGGCGCAGCGGCTGGACATGCCGGAGGCGCCGGGCAGCACCGAGCGGGTCTCCATCGACACCTCCTTCTTCACCGCGGGCGGCACCGGCCCGCGCCCCGCGGTACTGCTGGCGCACGGCTTCGGCGGCTCCAAGGACGGCGTCCGCGCGCAGGCCGAGGGCCTGGCCCGGCAGGGCTACGCGGTGCTCACCTGGTCGGCCCGCGGCTTCGGCGAGTCCACCGGACGGATCGGCCTGGACGCGCCGGACCGCGAGATCGCCGACGTCGGACGGCTGGTGGACTGGCTGGCCCAGCGCCCCGAGGTCCGGCTGGACGGCCCCGGTGACCCCCGGGTGGGGATCAGCGGCGCCTCGTACGGCGGCGGGGCCGCGCTGCTCGGCGCCGCGTACGACAAGCGGATCGACGCGGTGGCCAGCCAGGTGACCTGGTGGAACCTGAACGAGGCGCTCTTTCCGCAGGCGATCGGTGGTGGGGATGGGGTTTTCAAGAAGCTGTGGGCCGGGATCTTCTTCACCACCGGCTCGGCCGGCGGGCTGACGGCCGGTCAGGGCGAGCCGAAGCAGGACGGCCCGGTCGGCTGCGGGAAGTTCTCCGACGAGCTGTGCGCGATGTACGACCGGGTGGCCACCAGCGGGCGCAGCGACCCCGAGGCGGTGAAGCTGCTCGACCGCTCCAGCCCGTCCAGCGTGGCCGACCGGCTGCGGGTGCCCACCTTGGTGGTGCAGGGCCAGCAGGACTCGCTCTTCCCGCTCGACCAGGGCGACAGCATCGCCAAGGCGGTGGCCGCCAACGGCGCGCCGGTGGCGGTGGACTGGTTCGCCGGCGGGCACGACGGCGGCACCGAGGGCAGCGAGCGGGTCGAGCAGCGGGTCGCCTCCTGGTTCGACCGGTACCTGAAGCAGGATCAGGGCGCCGACACCGGCCCGGCCTTCCGGGTGACCAGGACCGGCGGGCTGGACTCCACCGGCTTCGAGGCGGTGCTGCGCGGCGCGAGCGCCGACGCCTACCCCGGCCTCGGCGGCACCGCCACCCGCACCGTGGAGCTGACGGGCCGTGAGCAGGCCGTGGCCAACCCGCCCGGCGGCGCCCCGCCGAACATCTCCGCGCTGCCCGGCATCGGCGGCGCCCTGGGCAGTCTCTCGGCGGCGGCCGGCGGCACCGGGGGCCTCAGCCTGGCGATCGACTTCCCCGGCCAGTACGCCTCCTTCGACTCCGCTCCGCTGGACTCCGCGCTGCGGCTGACCGGCGCGCCCACCGTCCCGGTCGCGGTCCGGGCCGACCGGCCGGACGCGGTGCTGTTCGCCAAGCTCTACGACGTCGGCCCGGACGGCAGCCAGGTGCTGCCGCAGCAGCTGGCCGCCCCGCTGCGGGTTGCCGATGCCGCACAGGGCCGCACCGTGACGGTGCAACTCCCGGCGGTGGAGCACGAGTTCGCGGCCGGTCACCGGCTGCGGCTGGTGCTCGCCAGCAGCGACCTGGGCTACGCCACGCCGATCGAGCCGGCCACCTACCGGATCTCGGTGGCCGGGGCGCTCACCCTGCCGACCGTCGACGGGCTGCGCACCGAGGCCGCCCCGCTGCCGAACCGGGTCTGGCTGCTGCCGCTGATCGCCGTGCTGGCGGCGGTGCTGCTGCTGGTCCCGTACCGGCGGCTGCGCCGCTCCGGCGGGCCCGCGTACGACCCCGCGCTGGCCGGGATGCCGCTGGTGATCGAGGGCCTGAGCAAGCGCTACCACGGCGCCGCCGACCGGTACGCGGTGCGCGACCTGGGCTTCCGGGTGGAGCGCGGCCAGGTGCTCGGCCTGCTCGGGCCGAACGGCGCGGGCAAGACCACCACGCTGCGGATGCTGATGGGCCTGATCCGCCCCGACGCGGGCGGGATCCGGCTGTTCGGCCACGCCGTCCGGCCGGGCGCCCCGGTGCTCTCCCGGGTCGGTGCCTTCGTCGAGGGCGCTGGCTTCCTGCCGCACCTCACCGGGCGGGCCAACCTGCGGCTGTACTGGCAGGCCACCGGCCGCCCCGAGCAGGACGCCCACCTGGAGGAGGCGCTGGCCATCGCCGGCCTTGGCGAGGCGCTGGACCGCGCGGTGCGCACCTACTCCCAGGGCATGCGCCAGCGCCTGGCCATCGCGCAGGCCATGCTCGGCCTGCCGGAGCTGCTGATCCTGGACGAGCCCACCAACGGCCTCGACCCGCCGCAGATCCGCGAGATGCGCGAGGTGATGATCCGCTACGCGGCCGCCGGGCGGACCGTGATCGTCTCCAGCCACCTGCTCTCCGAGGTGGAGCAGAGCTGCACCCACCTGGTGGTGATGGACCGGGGCCGGCTGGTCACCGCCGGGCCGGTGGCCGAGATCGTCGGCGCCGGGGAGCTGCTGCTGGTGACCACCCCGATGGCCTCGGCCGCCGCGAAGGTGGCCGAACTGCCGGGCGTGGCCTCGGCGGAGGAGGTCGAGCAGGGCGTGCTGGTCCGGCTGGACGGTATGACGGTGGGTGAACTGGTGGTGGAACTGGTGCGCTTGGGCGTGCCGGTGGAGGGCGTGGGGCCGCACCGACGGCTGGAGGACGCCTTCCTGGCGCTGATCGGAGGAGGGGCGGCATGACGGCCGTGCTGGACCAGGAGCGCGAGCAGGCGGAGGGCTACCGGCCCGGCCGGACACTGCCGCTGCGGGTGGAGGCGGTGCGCCAACTCCGCCGCCGCCGCACGCTGGTGATCGGCGGGGTGCTGGCCGCGCTGCCGTTCATCGTGCTGGCCGCCTTCCGGCTGGGCGGCAACGAGCCCGGCCGGCAGGGGCGGACCAGCTTCATCGAGCTGGCCACCGCCTCCGGCCTCAACTTCTCGGTGACCCTGCTCTTCATGGGCACCGGCTTCCTGCTGGTGATCCCGGTCGCGGTCTTCTGCGGCGACACGGTGGCCTCCGAGGCCGGCTGGTCCTCGCTGCGCTACCTGCTGGCCGCCCCGGTGCCCCGGATGCGGCTGCTGGCAAGGAAGTTGACGGTGGCGCTGGCCTTCTCGGCGGGCGCGGTGCTGCTGCTCCCGCTGGTCGCGCTGCTGGTCGGCACCGCCGCCTACGGCTGGGGTGACCTGCGGCTGCCCACCGGCGCGGTGGTCCCGGCCGCCGAGGCGCTGCCCCGGCTCGGCATCGCCATCGCCTACGTCTTCCTGGCCGAACTGGTCGTCGCCGCCCTGGCGTTCTGGCTCTCCACGGTGACGGACGCCCCGCTCGGCGCGGTCGGCGGGGCGGTCTTCCTCTCCATCATCACCGGCGTGCTGGACGCCGTCACCGCGCTCGGCGACCTGCGGGTCTGGCTGCCCGCGCACTGGCAGTACGCCTGGGCCGACGCGCTCCAGCCGAAGCTGGAGTGGGGCGGCATGCTGCAGGGCGTCTCGCTCTCGCTCTCCTACGCGGTGGTGCTGACCGCCCTGGCCTTCCGCGGCTTCGCCCGCAAGGACGTGGTCTCCTAGCGGGCTCCTAGGCGGCGTGGTGGGTGAAGGCGCTGCGGTAGGCGGCCGGGGTCATGCCGAGCTGGCGGTTGAGGTGCTGGCGGAGCGACTCGCCGGAGCCGAGGCCGCTGCGGCGGGCCACCTGGTCGACGGTGAGGGTGGTGGTCTCCAGGAGTTCGCGGGCCCGCAACAGCCGCTGCTGGAGCAGCCATCGGAACGGGGTCACCCCGGTCTCGGCGGTGAAGCGGCGGCTCAGCGTCCGGGTGCTGACGCCGGCCCGGGAGGCCAGGTCCCGCAGTGAGATCGGCCGGTCCAGGTGTCCGAGCGCCCAGACCCGGGCCGCGTCCAGGGTGGAGTCGGTCTCGGCCGGCAGCGGGGTCCGCACGAACTGCGCCTGGCCGCCCTGGCGCACCGGGGTGACCACGGCGGCGCGGGCCGCCGCGTTGGCCGCCGCCGCACCGTGGTCGCGGCCGATCAGGTGCAGGCACAGGTCGATCCCGGCGGCCGAGCCCGCACCGGTGACGATCCGCCCGTCCTCGGCGAACAGCCGGTCGGCGTCCACCCGCACCGCGGGGAAGGCCCGCCGGAGTTCCTCGGCCAGCGCCCAGTGGGTGGTGGCGGTGCGGCCGTCGAGCAGCCCGGCCTGGGCGAGGACGAAGGCGCCGCTGCAGATCGAGGCGATCCGCTTGCCCGCGGCGGCCGCCTCCCGCAGGGCGTCCAGCGCGGCCGGGTCGGCGTCGTGCCGGCTGGCGGTCGAGGGGACGATCACGGTGTCCGCCGCCGCGACCGCCCGGAGGCCGTGCCGGATCACCACGTCGATGCCGCCGGAGGCCGCGACCGTACCGGGCTCGGCCGTGCACACCGTCACCTCGTAGCCGGGGCGTCCGCCGAGCTCGACCGCACCGAGCAGGGTGGCCGGCATGGAGAGGTCGAAGGGCTTGACCGCAGGGACGGCCAGGACGGCGACACGGTGCATGGTGGCTCGATCCTTGGGTCCGGTGGCATTCGGGCCACTCACCCTACTCCGTTGCCGCACGGCAGAGTTGGGCCTGCGGCAGGGCCCCGCCGAGCACGTCTCCCGACCGGGAGGCGTTCCACCGTGAGCAGGACGGAGACACCACCATGGCCGGATCGGGCGTCATCGGATCAGTCGTCATCGGAGCGGGCGCGACCGGGGCCGCGACCGCCAGGAGGCTGGCCGGGAGCGGCGAGCGGGTCCGCCTCGTCACCCGCAGCGGCAGCGGACCCGAGCACCCCGGGATCGAACGGATCGCCCTGGACGCGGGCCGCACCGAGGAGTTGGCCGAGGTGCTGGCCGGAGCGGGCACGGTGGTCAACGCCGCCATGACCGCCTACCACACCTGGCCGGAGACCATGCCGCCGCTGTTCGCGTCGATCCTCGCCGCGACCGAGCGGGCCGGGGCCGACTACGTGATGCTCGGCAACCACTACGGCTACGGGCCGGCCGCCGGTCCGGTCACCGAGCGCACCCCGATGACCGCGCGGACCAGGAAGGGCCGGGTGCGGGCCGAGCTGTGGCGGCAGGCCGAACAGGCCCATGCCGAAGGGCGGTTGAGGGTCACCGAGGTACGGGCGGGCGAGTACCTGGGCCCGGGCGCGGTCTCGCCCTTCACCCTGCTGGTGGCGCCCCGGGTCCGCGCGGGCGAACTGACCCTCGTCCACGGTGACCCCGACGCGGCACACGCCTTCTCGTACACCGAGGACGTCGCGGCGGCCCTGGTGGCGGTGGCCGGTGACGACCGCTCCTGGGGACGGGCCTGGCACGCCCCGGTCGTCACCGCGACCGTGCGCGAGGCCGCGGCCGTCCTGGCCGGGCTGCACGGGGCGCCCGAGCCGCGGTTGGAGCCGCTCACCGAGCGGGAGTTGACGCTGCTCTCCTTCACCGATCCGGTGTGGGGCGAGTTCGCCGAGATGGGCTACCTGTCCGAGCGGCCGTTCCTGGTGGACGACAGCGACCTCCGCGACACCTTCGGGATCGAGGCCTCGACGCTCCGTGAGGCCCTGGCGGGCGGAGGCCGGGGCTGAGGGAGTGTCAGGCGGCCGGCTGCCAGAGGCCACGGGCGGCGAGCAGCGGCAGCACGTTCTCGCCGACCCAGTAGGCCTCCTCCAGGTGCGGGGCGCCGGAGAGCACGAACTCGTCGACGCCGAGGCGGTGGTACTCCTCGATCAGGTCGGCCACCTCGGCGTGGCTGCCCACCAGCGCGGTGCCCGCCCCGCCGCGCACCAGGCCGATCCCGGCCCAGAGGCCGGGCGAGACCTCCAGCCGCTCCGCCGAGCCGCCGTGCAGCAGTCGCATCCGGCGCTGGCCCTCCGACTCGCTGCGGGCCAGCGCCCGCTGGGTGGCGGCGATCCGGGCCGGGTCCATCCCGGCCAGCAGCCGCCGGGTCTCGGCCCAGGCCGCCGCCGAGTCGTCCCGGCTGATCACGTGCAGCCGGATGCCGAAGCGCGGGCTGCGCCCGTGCCGGGCCGCCGCCGCCCGGACCCGCCCGATCTTCTCGGCCACCATCGCGGGCGGCTCGCCCCAGGTGAGGTAGACGTCCGCGTGCCGGGCGGCCACCTCGACCGCCTCCGGGGAGGAGCCGCCGAAGTACACCTCCGGCACCGGATCCGGGAGGCGGGTCAACTCGGCTCCCTCGACCCGGAGATGGGCGCCGTGGTGGTCCACCCGCTCGCCGCGCCAGAGCCGGCCGGTGATCTCCAGGAACTCGGCCGTCCGGGCGTACCGGGCGGCCTTGTCGAGGAAGTCCCCGTAGGCGCGCTGCTCGGCCGACTCGCCGCCGGTGACCACGTTGAGCAGCAGTCGGCCGCCGGACTGGTTCTGGTAGCTCGCGGCCATCTGGGCGGCCAGGGTCGGGCTGAGCTGACCCGGGCGGAAGGCGACCAGGTACTTCAGCCGCTCGGTCACCTGGGTCAGCATCGCCGTGGTGAGCCAGGCGTCCTCGCACCAGGCGCCGGTCGGGGTGAGCGCCCCGGTGAAGCCCAACTGCTCGGCGGTGCGGGCGATCTGGCCCAGGTAAGCGATGCTCGGCGGCCGGTCGGTGCCGGCCGTGCCGGGGGTCGAGCCGTGGCCGCCGCCGACCACCTGACGGCTGTCGCCGGTGGTGGGCAGGAACCAGTGCGCGGTCAGTGCCATCGGGCTCAGCCCCTCGGGTCGGCGGTGTAGCCGCCGTAGCCGCCGTCGTGGTGGACCAGCGGCGCGCCGCCCTCGGTGTCCGCCGCCACCACCTCGCCGACCACCAGCAGATGGTCGCCGACCGGTGTGATCTGCACCGTCCGGGCGGTCAGCCGGGCGGCGGCGCCGGGGAGCAGCGGGGTGCCGTGCGGGCCGGTGTGCCAGTCCGTCCCGGCGAACCGGTCGATGCCGCTGCGCGCGAAGCGGTCCGCCAACTCCCGCTGCCCGTACCGGAGCACGTGCACGGTGAAGGCCTCGGCGGCCCGGACGGCGGGCGCGGAGGAGGCGGTGGCGGAGACGTAGAAGGAGACCAGGGCCGGGTCCAGGCTCACCGAGGTGAAGGAGGTCGCGGTGAAGCCGGCCGGTCCGGCGGGCCCGGTGGCGGTGATCACGGTGACCCCGGAGGCGTACCGGCGGAGCGTGGAGCGCAGCAGGTCCGCCGGGGTGGCGGTGGCCGGGCGGTCGTCGATGGTGGTCATGCCTGGACTCCTCGGGTGTGCGCGGGCGCCGGGTGCGCCGCGGTGGTCAGCTGGGCGGGCAGGTGCGGGCCGCCGCGCAGGCGCTCCAGCCACTGCACCACGGCCGCCGCGACGCTGCGGTGGGGGGCGTCGTTCAGCACGTCGTGGCGGCCGTCGGTGACCAGCACCAACTCGGCGCCCAGCCGGGCCGCGTGACGGTGGGCGGTGGCGGGCGGCGAGACCGGGTCGGCCCCGCCGTGCAGCAGCAGGACGGGCAGTGCGGGGGCGGCCCGCCCGGCGGCTTCGCCGAGCCCGGCCGGGACGGGCTCGGCGAGCGCGCCGGGGCGGAAGTCCGGGTCGGCGTCGAGCAGGCCCCGGTGCGCGGGGCAGGCGGTGCGCGCCGTCAACTCATCCTCGGGGTCGGTGAGTTCACCGGCGGGCAGGCCGGCCAGCAGGAGGCCGTCGGGGGCGGCGGTGGCGGCGGAGACCAGGGCGTGCAGCGCGCCGGTGTCCGAGCCGGCCAGCACCACCGGTGCGCCGTCCGGGAGTTGGGCCCGGGCCTCGGCGGCCAGGTCGGCCAGGTCGCCCGGGGCGGTGGTGGCCGGCGGCAGCGCGACGACCCGGTAGCCGTCGAAGGCCAGCCGCCGGCCGAACCGCTGGTAGACGCCCGGGTGTTCGCCCCGGCCGGGGAGCAGCAGCACCGCGCCCCGGACGGCGGTGCCGACGGCCGGCTCCCAGACGGCGGACTCGGCGGCGGCGGTCGTGGTGGCGGTGCTCATCGGGCGGCCACCGCGTGCTCGGCGCGGGCGGTGGCCTCGGCCTGCTCGGACGCCTCACGAGCCTTCAGCGCATCGCGGCGGGCGACCTCCTGACGCACCAGCGGCAGCAGCTCGCGGCCGTAGTCGACCGCGTCCTCCAGCGGGTCGTAGCCCCGGATCAGCAGGGTGGTGGCGCCGAGGTCCACGTAGTCGAGCAGGGCCTGCGCAACGGTCTCCGGGGTGCCGACCAGGGCGGTGGAGTTCCCGGCCGCGCCGGTCGCGGCGGCGGGGGCGGTCCACAGTGCCCGGTCGTGCCGGTCGCCCTTGGCGGCGGCGGCCAGCAGACGCTGCGAGCCGACGTTCTGCGGAGTGGCGCCGGGGCCGGCCGGGAGCACCTGGCGGCGGCCGCCGAAGACGTCGCCGCGCTCCCTGATGGTGGCCAGGATCCCGTGCGCCCGCTCCCAGGCCTCGTCCTCGGTGCGGCCCAGGATCGGCCGGAACGAGATGCTGATGCCCGGCACCTCGGTGCGCCCCGCCGCGAGGGCGGCGGCCCGGACCGAGGCGATCTGCTGCGCGGTCTCGGCCAGCGGCTCGCCCCAGAGCGCGAAGGTGTCCGCGTGCTTGCCGCCGACCCGGTAGGCGGCCTCGGAGGAGCCGCCGAAGAACAGCGGGATGCGCGGCTGCCGGGCGGGCCGGACCTCGGACTTGAAGTCGGCGAAGCGGTAGTACGGGCCCTCGTGGTCGAAGGGCTCCTCCTCGGTCCAGGCCCGGGTGAGCACGGTCAGGTAGTCGTCGGTGCGGGCGTAGCGCTCGTCCTTGGAGAGGTAGTCGCCGTCCCGGCGCTGCTCGGCGTCGTGGCCGCCGGTGATGATGTGCACGGCCACCCGGCCGCCGGAGAACTGGTCCAGGGTGGCGAAGGTGCGGGCCGCCACCGTCGGGGCGATGAAGCCGGGCCGGTGGGCGATCAGCAGGCCGAGCCGCTCGGTGTGCGCGGCGGCGTAGGCGGCGACCTGGTTGGGGTCGGGGCTGGCGGAGGAGTGGGCGACCAGGACGCGGTCGAAGCCGGCCTCCTCGTGGGCCCGGGCGAACCGGCGGGTGTAGTCCGGGTCGACCACCGGGCCGTGGGCCGGGCGGGTCTCCGAGACGTCGTGGGTGGAGATCATGCCGATGAACTCGACGGACATGGCGAACTGCCTTTCGGGTCGGAGGGGTCGGAGGGGTCAGAGGGGTCGGGGAAGACCGCGGAGCAGGGCGGCCCGGCCCCGGGCGAGCAGGACGGTGTCGTCCTGCGGGGTGTGCACCCGGCTGCAGAGCACGTCGCGCAGGTGGCGTTGGAGCGGGTGACGGCGGGTCAGGCCGGGGTTGCCGGTGAGCGCGACGGCGCGCTGGACGGAGTCGACCGCGGCCCGGGTGGCCAGCAGCTTGGCGCCGGGGCTCTCCTCGGCGGCCCGTGCCTCGCTGAGGTCCACGGCCTCGGCGAGTGCGGTCACCAGCCGTTCGGCGCCGGTGAGTTCGACCTCGATGCCACCGAGTTCGGTCTGGAACCGGGGGAGGGTGGCGAGCGGGGCGCCCAGGGCGGTCGGGGTGCGCTCGTGCAGGAAGCCGGTGAGCCAGGACTGCGCGGCCCGGGCCACGCCCAGGTAGAGGGCGGCCAGGCCGAGCGAGTTCCAGGCGCCGCCGAGGACGTCCCGGCCGCCCTCCGGGCCGGGGAGCGCCAGCCGGGCGGTGTGGTCGAGCGGGACACGCACCGCGTCGAACAGCAGGTCGTCGCTGCGGCTGGCCCGCAGCCCCAGGTGGTCCCAGGTCGGCTCGACGGTGATCCCGGGGCGGTCGCCCCGGACCAGGAAGGAGCCGACCCGGGGTTCGGTCTCCTCGGTGCGGGCCCAGACCAGCAGCCAGCGCAGCGCCGGCGCCCCGGTGGAGTAGATCTTGCGGCCGGTCAACTCCCAGGCGTCGCCCGTCTGCCGGGCCACCGTGGCGGGCAGTCCGCCGCGGACGGGGGTGCCGAGCTCCGGCTCCACCCGGACGTGGTTGACCAGGGTCGGGCGGACGGCCGACTCGGCCAGCAGTTCGGCCAGCGGCCCGGCGGGCCAGTGCGGTTCGCGGGCCTCGGCGGCGTGCGCGAACAGGGTCATCGCGGTGACCAGGGCGACCGCCGGATCACCGGCCCCGAGGGCGTGCAGGATGCGGACGGTGTCGGCCAGGCCGCCGCCGGGGCCGCCGTGGCGGTCGGCCACGGTGGCGGTCAACAGGCCCGCCCGGTGGACGAGTTCGATGCCCTCGTACGGGAAGGAGGCGTCCCGGTCGTGCTCGGCGGCCCGGTCCGCCAGGGCGGCGGTGAGCTCGGGCAGCCGGTCGAGTTCGGGAGGGCGGAGAGTGGGCATGGAGGTGCTCCGGGAGGGCGAAGGGGTGGACCGGGCGGCGGGACGGGTAGCTGACGAAATCTCAACCGGGCAGCTGCGCACGCCAGTCGGGGGAGTGGTGGCAGGCCACGGTGTGGTCCTCGGCCACCGGCCGCGGTGCGGGGAGCGCGGCGCAGGCCAGGTCGGCGAACGGGCAGCGGTGGGCGAAGGTGCAGCCCCCGGGGCCGGCCGTGCCCGGGCCGGGCCCGCGCAGCAGGGCCAGAGCCGCCCGGCGGGACGGGTCCAGGCTCGGCGAGGCGGCGCCCAGCAGCGCGGCGTACGGGTGCGCGGGCCGCTCCAACACCTCCTGGGCGGGCCCCTGTTCGACGATCCGGCCGCGGTACAGGACGGCGATCCGGTCGGCGATCCCGGAGAGTGAGTCGAGGTCGTGCGAGATCACCACCACGGCCAGGTCCAGCTGGTGGCGGAGCCGGTCCAGCAGGCGCAGCACGTGGTTGCGGTTGGAGGCGTCCAGGGCGCTGACGGGCTCGTCCGCCAGCAGCAGCCGGGGCCGTCCGACGATCGCCCGGGCCAGCGAGACCCGCTGCCGCTGGCCGCCGGAGAGCCGGCCCGGGGTGCGGTCGGCCAACGCCTGGTCCAGGCCGACCAGTTCCAGTGCCTCGCGCACCCGCCCGTCCCGCTCGGCGCGCGGCACACCGGCCACCGCGAGCGGTTCGCCGACCAGCCGGGCCACCGTCAGGTCCGGGTCCAGCGAGCGCAGCGGGTCCTGGAACAGGTACTGCACCGCCCCGGACCGGCGGACCGCCCGGAGCCCCCGGCCGCGCAGCGCGCCGAGCTCACGGCCGTCCACGGTGATCCGCCCGGCGGTGACCGGGGCCAGGCCGACCACGGCCTTGGCGAGGGTGGTCTTGCCGGAGCCGGTCTCGCCGATCAGCCCGAGCACCTCGCCGGAGTGCGCCTCCAGGTCCACCCCGGCGAGCACGGGGGTCCGGCCGTAGCCGACCGAGAGTCCGCTGATCCGCAGGGCGGGGACGGTGCGGGTGGTGGTGGTCATACGGTGGCCTCCGTTCGAAGTCCGCTGGGAAGGACGGTGGTCGACGATCCGCCGAGCGCCAGGTCCGCGGCCCGGACACAGCGCACCCGGCGGTCGGGGCCGGCCGGGGCGAGGGTGACCTCGGCGGCGGTGCAGGCGGCGGTGGCGTAGTCGCAGCGGGCGGCGAAGCGGCAGCCGGGGGCGGCCGTACCGGGCTCGGGCGGGCGGCCCGGGATGACGGTCAGTTCGCGCCGGTCGCGGCGGCCGAGCGAGGCGACCCGGAGCAGCGCCTCGGTGTACGGGTGCGCGGGGGCGGCGACCACCTCGGCGGTGGGGCCCTCCTCGACGATCTCCCCGGCGTAGAACACCAGGATCCGGTCGGAGACCTCGGCCACCACCGCCAGGTCGTGACTGACCAGCAGCAGGGCCAGCCCGCGCTCCCGGCGCAGCCGGTCGAGCAGGTCGAGCACCTCGGCCTGGACCACGGTGTCCAGCGCGGTGGTGGCCTCGTCGGCCACCAGCAGGCCCGGATCCTGGGCGATCGCGACGGCGATCAGGACGCGCTGGAGCATGCCGCCGGAGAGCTCGTGCGGGTAGCTGTCGTGGACGGCCCGCGGATCGCGCAGGCCGACCGCCCGGAACAGCTCCTCCGCCCGGCGGCGGGCCTCGGCCCGGCTCAGGCCGAGCCGGGTGCGCAGCGGCTCGCCGAGCTGGCGGCCCACGGTGAGCGCGGGGTTGAGGTAGGAGCCGGGATCCTGGAAGACGGCGCCCAGGCGCTCGCCGCGCAGCCGCTGCCACTGACGGCCGGTCAGGCCGGTCAGCTCGACGGACGGGTGGCCGCCGTCGGGCGAGGGGCCGAGCGCGATCCGTCCGGCCTGGACCTCCACCCCGGGGGCGAGCAGGCCGAGCACCGAGCGGCAGGTGAGGGTCTTGCCGCTGCCGGACTCGCCGACCAGGGCGACGGCCTCGCCGGGGCGGACGGTGAAGGAGACGTCCCGGACCGCCTCGGTGCGGCCGTGCCCCACCGTCACGTGCAGTCCGTCGACGCGCAGCGCCTCGCCCTCGGACGGAGCGTCAACCGCCGGTCGTGCCACGGGGGTCGGGCTCCGCCGGGCCGGGCCGGGCTCGGCGCCGTCGCGGTCGGCCAGCGCGTCGGCGAGCAGGTTGAGCGCCCCGACGGTGAGCACGATCAGGGCGGCCGGCACGGCCGGGGCCCAGGGCTGCTGGGCGAGGTAGCCGAGGTCGCCGGCCAGCATGCCGCCCCAGGTCGGGGCGGGCGGCTGGACGCCGATGCCCAGGAAGGTCAGCGAGGAGACCGCCAGCAGGCTGGTGGCCAGCGCATGGGCGGTGGTCACGGCCACCGTCGGCAGCACCTTGCGCCAGGTGTGCACCCGCAGGATCCAGGCCCGGGAGGCGCCCATCAGCTCGGCCGCCTCGACGTACTGGGCGCGGTCCAGGCCGAGGGCGGCGGCCCGCACCACCCGGAAGAACAGCGGGGAGAGCAGCACCCCGAGCGCGGTCATCGCCTGGTGCGGGCCGTTGCCGAGCAGGCCGACGGCGGCGATCGCGAAGAGCGTGAACGGAAGGGTCATCAGGGAGTCCACCGCGCGCAGCGCCAGCCAGCCGCCGGCCGGGCCGAAGCGGACCGAGAGCAGCCCCGGCACCACCCCGAGCAGGGCGGCCACCGCGACCGCCTCGACGGCGGCCAGCACCGAGAGCCCGGTGCCGGCCAGCAGCCGGCTGAGCACGTCCCGGCCCAGGTAGTCGGTGCCCAGCAGGTGGCCGGTGCCGGGGCCGCGCAGGGCGGCGGCGGTGTCCTGGGCCAGCGGGTCGAGCGGGGCGAGGGCTCCGCCGAACAGTGCCAGCAGCAGGACCACGGCCAGCACGGCCGGCGCGGCGCGGGCCACCGGCGTCCGCGGGGCGGTCACCGGGCACCTCCGGTGATGGGGCGGGCCCGGCGGCGGGCCGCCGGGTTGAGCAGGTACAGCAGGGCGTCCACGGTGAGGTTGGCGACCAGCACCACCGCGACGGTGACCAGCAGGGTGCCCTGGATCACCGGCACGTCGTGCTGTTCGGCGGCCCGGAGCGAGAGTTGGGCGATGCCGGGCAGGTTGAAGATCCGCTCGGTGACCACCGCGCCGCCGATCAACACCGGCACGCTCATGCCGAGCACGGTGACGGCCGGCCCGGCCGCGTTGCGCAGGGCGTGCCCGAGCAGCACCCGCCGCCCGGACAGGCCGCGCATCACCGCGCCGGTGGCGTAGTTGCGACGTAGCTCGGCGACCAGCGAGGTGCGCAGCTGGCGGGCGATCCCGGCGGCCGCGTCCAGGCTGAGGGCCAGCGCGGGCAGCACGGCGAACCGCAGCCACTGGGCCGGGTCCTGACCGAACGGCACGTAGCCGCCGGAGGGCAGCAGCCGGAGCTGGACGGCGACCAGGGTGATCAGACCGATCGCGATCACGAAGGCGGGCAGGGTGCCCAGCAGGGTGCAGAGGGCGGTGACCGCCCGGTCCACCCGGCGGCCGTGGTGCAGCGCCGCCGCGATCCCGGCGCCGCCGCCCAGCAGCACGGCCAGCAGCAGGGCCAGTCCGGCGATCGAGAGGTCCACCGGCAGCGCGGTGGCGATCGAGTCGGCCACCGGCACGGTGGTGAACCAGGAGACCCCGAGGTCCCCGCCGAGCGCGTGCAGCAGCCAACTGCCGTACTGCACCGGCAGCGGACGGTCCAGGCCGAAGGCGTGGTCGAGGCGGGCGATGTCGGCCGGGGTGGCGGTCTCGCCGAGCACGGCGGCGGCCGGGTTGGCGTCGGAGACCGCGCCGAGGCCGAAGGTGAGCAGCGAGGAGAGCAGGAAGACCGTCGCGGTGCTGCCCAGCACCCGCCCCAGCGGGCGGGGTGCCCGGGCCGCCGCCCGGCGGATCAGGAGCGGTGCCCGACCCGCCTTCGGGAGCGGGACGGTGGCGCTCATGACGCGGTCACCCCCTCGAAGCGCTGGACCACGGTGAAGGACGGGATCGGCGAGACCGACTTCCGGCGGGCCAGCAGGCGCGGCACGCTGTAGAGGAAGGTGTTGGGCATGGTGCGGACGGCGAGCGCGGTCGCGGCCTGGAGCACCTTCGGGTAGTCGGGAGAGTCCAGCGGGGTGCGCGAGACGAGCTCCACGGCCGCGGTCAGCTCCGGCGGAGTGCGCCGGCCCGGGTTCATCAACCCCTGCTCGCCGAACAGGACCTGGAAGGCCTGGGCGGCCGAGTCGCGGCCCGCGAACTGGTCGCTGGCCAGCGCCTTCGTGTGCTGGATGTACATGATCTGGGTGGCCTGGGCGGCCGGGATCACATCGATCGAGGCCCGGATGCCGACCTCCTTCAGCTGGGCCTGGAGCTGCTCGGGCAGGCCCTGCGCGGCGGTGGTGGTCAGCGCGAGGTCGACCCCGTCCGGGTGGCCGGCCTCGGCCAGCAGGGTGCGGGCCCTGGCCGGGTCGTACCGGAAGGCGTCCGCGAGCGCGGGGTCGTGGCCCACGTAACCCTTCGGGAAGGGCTGGTAGTTGACCTCCCCGTGGCCGAACAGCTGGGTCTTCACCAGGGCCTCGCGGTCGATCGCGTACTTGAGCGCCTCGACCACCTTGGGGTTGTCGAACGGAGCCTTCTCGATGTTCACGTCCAGCACCGCGACCACCAGCGAGGGGATCTCCTGCACCTCCAGCCCGGCGGCCTTGGCGGCGGCCACCTGGCTGCCCGGGATCTGCGCCACGTCGAACTGCCCGGACTGCAGCCCGGCCACCACGGTGGCGGCGTCCGGCAGCGGGTGCAGCTCGAAGTTCTCCAGCCCGATCGAGGCGGCGTCCCAGTAGGACGGGTTGCGCCTGAGCACCGCCTTGGCGTTCTGGGTGTACGAGACCAGGGTGAACGGGCCGGAGCCGGCCGGCCTGGTGGCCAGCGCGGCGGCGTCCGCCTCGAAGGCGGCCGGGTTGACCACCATGCCGGTCTTGCCGGCCAGCAGGTTGGGGATCTGGTAGTCGGGCTTGACCAACTGGAGCACCACGGTCTGCGGATCGGGGGCCGAGACCTCCTTGACGCTGGCCAACTGCGGTGCCACCAGCGACTTCGGGGCCGTCCGGCCCCGGTCCAGGCTCTTCTTGACGGCGATGGCGTCCAGCGGGGTGCCGTCCGAGAAGGTCAGGCCGGAGCGGAGCTTGAAGGTCACCGAGCCGCCGTCCTGGCCGTACGACCAGGAGGTGGCGAGGGCCGGGACGGCGTCGCCCTTCTCGTCCAGCTTGGTCAGACCGGCGTACACCAGGGAGAGCCCGTGCACGTCCCAGCCGGCCGAGGAGAACACCGGATCCCACGAAGTCGGGAGCGCCCAGCCCCACTTGAGGGTGCCGCCCGCCGCGCCACCGCCGCCTGCCCCGGCCGTCCCGGCGTCACCGCAGGCCGCCAGGGCCAGTGAGGCGCCGAGGCCGAGGCCCAGGCCGAGCAGCGATCGTCTGCCGAGCAGGGGGCGGGTCGGGGAGGAGCTGGTCATGACGGATCGTCACCTTTCGTGGTGGGCGCGGGGTGGTGCGCGTCGGGGCACGGCGTGGCGGACGCGGCGAAGTGGGGTGCCGTGGAGGAGGGCGCGGCGAAGGAGGTGCGACGGGGCGGAGCGCGAGGGCGCTACGGGCGGGGCCCGGTCAACAACAGGGCCCGGCGAGCGGCCGGCGGGGCCGCGTCTGCGTCGGGGTCATGGGCTCATCCTGGCCAGCCGCGCGACGCGCTGTCAATGGACACCAAAAGGTGTCTGATTGCTCCCAGGCTGCTGCAATGCGCGCTCAACACGCCGTTCACAGAGGGACGTTCAGTCGGTCACGGAGGGCCGGTGCGGGCCCGTGGTCCGGCGGCGCAAGGCTGCGCCGGACCACGGGCGTGTGACGTCTCAGTGTCCCGGCGCGACCTCGGCCAGGGCGGCGCGGTACTCCTCGACCGGGCGCCAGCCCGGCACCACCCGGCAGCCGGCCGGGCCGCTGAACACCAGGGTGGGCAGCGCATAGCGGTGGCCGTCCTCGGTCTCCTTGGCCGCGCCCGGGTGCGGGCCCGCACCGCGCAGGCCGATCACCTCGGGCGCCGGGCGGCGCGCCTCGGCCCGGTCCCGGGCCACTCGGGCGCGCACCCGCGGTCCGGCCGCCTCGGCCCTCAGTCGGGCCAGGTCCAGGCCGGGCACCCCGGCCAGCGCGGCCGCCACCCGCTCGGGGGTGTCGGCCGGCTCGCCCCGGACGAAGGCGCTCTCCCGCAGCCGCCACAGAACCCGTTCGGCTACCAACGGCCCTTGGGTCTCGGCCGCGGCGGCCGCGAGCGAGGAGGGCCAGCTGCTGGCGGCCACCCAGCGCAGCTCGGCGGTGCACGGGGCTCCGGTGTGCCCGGCGATCTCGGCGACGTACCGGGCGAACCACGCGGTCTCGGCCGCCGGATCGGGGGCGGGCTCCTCGTCCTCGTCGAAGAGGATGGCGAACACCCGCCGGTGCCTCACCGCCCCGCCCAGCTCCTGCCGCAGCCGCCGCAGCCGGGGCTCGGCCCCCCAGGACCACGGGCACATCGGGTCGGTGAACTCGACGACCTCCACCGGGCCCGCCGCGGGCCGCGTCATACCGGCGTCACCTGCCTGGTCCGGCCCACCAGTTGGGCCACCGTGGTGCCGGTGAGGAT
Source organism: Kitasatospora sp. NPDC088742 (assembly GCF_055584905.1). Taxonomy (NCBI): domain Bacteria; kingdom Bacillati; phylum Actinomycetota; class Actinomycetes; order Kitasatosporales; family Streptomycetaceae; genus Kitasatospora; species Kitasatospora sp. NPDC088742. Next base: position 45,787 of record NZ_JBVJLD010000011.1, read on the forward strand.
CTCCACGGCGCGGTCCTCGACGCTGCGCCAGACGGCGGGCAGGCCGTGTGCCGGGCCGGGGTAGTCCAGGCCGGCCAGCGGCTCGCCGCGCAGGGTGATCACCTCGCCGTCCACCGCGCGCACCACGTCCAGCAGGGTGATCCGGTCGGCGGCCCGGCCCAGCCAGTAGCCGCCCTCGCAGCCGCGCTGGCTGCGCACCAGCCCGGCCCGGCGCAGCTCGCCCACCACGGACTTGAGGAAGCGGAACGGAATGCCCTGGGCGTCGGCTATGGCCTCGCAGGTGAGCGGGCGGGACGTGTCGCAGGCGAGCTCGACCAGAGCCCGCGCGGCGTAGTCCGCCTTGGCGGAGATATGCATGGGCCGAGTATCCCCCGGCCGGGTGGATGCTCAAGTCCCTTGTCAGGCGCGGGGTGTGGCGCGCGGCGGGAAAGGACACCTCTTGACATCCTTTCGCCGCTGGGCCTAGCGTCCGAACCCCGGCCGGGCCGTTCTGCCGGGGCGCCGTGACCGCGCGCCCCGGGCCCGCTGCCGCTGCCTGCCGCGCTGCCCGCAGGCCCTCCACCGCTTCCCCGACCGAGGAGCCGCCATGTCCACCGCCCCCCTGCCGGACCGTCAGACCGAGGGGACCGAGCCGACCGTGGCGGGCACCGGCTTCCACCCGCACCTGTCCGACGGCGAGCCGGCCCAGGGGGGAGGGCTGCGCGCGCGGCTGCACCACGTCAAGGCCGGGGAGCTGGACGGCGACACCGCGCAGACCGGCGGGATGCGGCGGTTCGCGGCGATCAGCGGGCGGACCGTCGGCTCGGAGAAGCTCTGGATGGGGCAGACCCACGTCGCCCCGTCCACCTCCTCCTCCGACCACCACCACGGCGAGTCGGAGACCGCCATCCACGTGGTCAGCGGGCACCCCGAGTTCGTCTTCGTCGACGACTCCTCCGGCGCCCCGGAGGAGGTCCGGCTGCGCACCGGGCCGGGGGACTACGTCTTCGTGCCGCCGTTCGTCCCGCACCGCGAGGAGAACCCGGACCCGACCGAGGAGGCCGTGGTGGTGATCGCCCGCAGCACCCAGGAGGCGATCGTGGTCAACCTGCCGAGCCTGTACGTCTCCGGGCCCACGGAGTAGCGGCCTTCCCCCGCGCGGGGGAGCGGCGGGCCGTCCCTGCGGGCGATGTGCCGGAGGGGGCCGGCGCGGGATCGTCGTGGTGGCGCACAGGGGGTGCGCCGCTGCGAGGAGATGAGGGACCGTCATGCGCAAGGTGCTTCCGGTGATCGCCCTGGCCGCCTGCCTGGTGGCCGCCGCCGCCCCGGTGGCCACGGCCGCGCCCGTGGTGCCGCCGCACGGTGCGGGCTGGGTCTCGGCCTTCGAGCCGGTGGCCGGGCCGGACCGGCCGGGGCTGCGCCTGCTGCGCGGCTCCGGCCGACTGGACCTGCACGGACCGGTGCCCACCCTGCCGGACCGGATCGACCTGGCGGTGGACGCCTTCGGGGTCGCCGGGCCGGGCGGCGGGGAGCCGCTGCTGTCCGGCGGCCGGATGACCATGCAGCACGCCTTCGAGGGCGAGGGCACCGTACGGATCACCGCCTCGGTGGACTGCGTGACCCTGACCGGCGCGGCTGGGGCGGTGGTGACCGGGCGGGTGGAGACCTTCACGGTCCTGCCGGTCGGGCAGCCCGCCCCGCCGGTGGTCACCGACTGGCACCCGGAGGTGTCGCTCTCCTTCCACCGGGACGCCGACGGCCAGCGGCGGATCGCTTGGTCCGGCGTGCCGGGCAAGGATGACCCGACCGCGCCGCCGAAGGCGTTCCGCTGCCAGGCCCCGGCCGCCGGGCCGGGGCTCTACCTGATCGACGGCGGGTTCGCGCTGCGGCGCTGAGCCCCCGTCAGGCCGGCGGGTGCAGGACCTTCGGAAGGTGGGGGAGGGTGAAGCCGAAGCGCTCGTCGTAGGCGGCCAGGGTCTCGGCCTCGGTGAGCTCCTCCACGGTGCGGGTGCCGTCCGGCGCGGTGTGGATCAGGCGGGTGCCGCTGAGGGTGATCCGGCCGTCGTGGGTGAGCCGGGAGCAGGTGGTGGAGCGGGTGAAGTGCGAGTCGGGCGAGGTGGTCTGCCACCAGCAGGTCCGCACGAAGTCGGCCATCTCCCGGGGGCGTTGCTCCAGCCGGTACTGGGGTTCACCGCCCTGGAGGACGGTCAGGTCCTCGCCGTCCCGGCGGACGGTGAACTCGCCGGCCGGGTCCTGCTGCGGGGTGGTCAGGTCCAGCCGCAGCGGCTCCTCGGTGAAGCGGCCGAAGCCGACGTCCGCCAGCCAGGGCTGCTCCAGGTCCACCCGCAGGGCCAGATGGTCGAAGACCGGGGTGACCACACCGGGAGCGGCGTGCACCCCGGCGGCCAGCAGGCTCACCCGGTAGCCCAGGGCGCGCAGCAACTCGGCGAACAGCCCGTTGAGTTCGTAGCAGAACCCGCCCCGGCGGCGCCCCACCACCTTGTCGAACAGGGCGCTGGTCTCCAGCGGGACGGGTTCGCCGAGGTGGATGCTCAGGTTCTCGAACGGGACGGCGTGCAGGTGGGCGCGGTGCAGCGCGGCCAGCGCCGCGTGGTCCGGCCGGTCCGGGCGGGTGGCGCCGATCCGGGCCAGGTAGGCGTCCACCTGGGCGGGGGTGAGGGCGGTAGGTGTGTGTTCCACCCGGCCATTCCACCCCGCCGCCCCGAGGCGCGCAAGATCGCCCGGGTGGTGCGGCGGCTGACGTGGCATCAGCCGCCGCACCCCCGCGCGGGGCGGGTCAGCGCGGGGACTTGGCCCGCTCGACCTGCTGGGTGCCGGAGCGGGTGCGGTAGCCGCGGGCCCAGCGGCTGGTGGCGTCCTTCTTCGTGCGGTCGGAGAGCACGTAGTAGTCCATCTGGACCGCCTCCGGCGTGACGTCCAGGACGCCGTAGCCGTGTGAGTCGAGGTCCACCCACTTGATGTGCGGGTTGGCCGCCTGGATCGCCCCGGCGGCGAGCAGCGAGACGGTCTGCGGGGCGACCTTGAGGAAGTCGTCGATGTTGTCCGAGGTGACCGAGGTGACGGTGAACTCGGTGGCCGCGCTGCCCGAGAGCGGGTAGGTGGCCGCCTCGTTGGGGACGTCGGAGGCCCAGGCGGAGTGGATGTCGCCGGTCAGGAAGACCGTGTTGCGGATGCCCCGGTCCTTCAGGTGGCCGAGCAGCTCGCGCCGGTCGTGGGTGTAGCCGTCCCACTGGTCCGGGTTGACGGCCAGGCCCTCGCCGGGCAGGCCGAGCAGCTGGGCCAGCGGGCGCAGCAGGTAGCCGGGCAGCGAGAGGAAGGCCACCGGCGAGATCATCACCGAGTTGCCGACCAGCCGCCAGGTGGTGTCCGAGGCGGACAGCCCGGCCTTCAGCCAGTCCAGCTGGGCCCGGCCGGTGATGGTGCGGTCCGGGCTGTCCACCCCGGAGGTGGCGGCCTTGGCCTGCTCGGAGCGGAAGGAGCGCAGGTCCAGCAGCGAGAGGTCGGCCAACTTGCCGTAGCGCAGCCGCCGGTAGGTGGTGCCGGTGAACGAGGGGCGGACCGGCATCCACTCGAAGTAGGCCTGCTTGGCGGCGGCGATCCGGTCGGCCCAGCTGCCCTCGGTGCCGGGGGTGTGGTTCTCCGCGCCGCCGGACCAGGCGTCGTTGGCCACCTCGTGGTCGTCCCAGATGGCGATGGTGGGGACGGCGGCGTGCAGCGCCTGGAGGTCCGGGTCGGTCTTGTAACGGCCGTGCCGGGTGCGGTAGTCGGAGAGGTTCAGGATCTCGTGGGCCGGCGCGTGCGGGCGCACCACGCTGCCCCGGGCGGCGAACTGGCCGGTGCCGTACTCGTAGATGTAGTCGCCGAGGAAGAGGAAGGCGTCCAGGTCGCCGCGGGCCGCCAGGTGGCGGTAGGCGGAGAAGTAGCCGGCCTCCCAGTTGGCGCAGCTGGCGACGCCGAAGCGCAGGTGCGCGGTGGCGGCGTCGGTGGCCGGGGCGGTGGCGGTGCGGCCGGCCGGGGAGGTCACGCCCTCGGCGGTGAAGCGGAACCAGTAGCGGGTCGCCGGGCGCAGGCCGCGGACGTCCACCTTGACGGTGTGGTCGGTGGCGGCGCTGGTGGTGACGGTGCCGGAGGCGACCGGGGCGGTGAAGCCCTGGTCCTCGGCGATCTGCCAACCGACCTGCGTGTCGGGACCGTTGAGGGAACCGGGAAGGGCGTCGGGGGTCGGGGTGACCCGGGTCCAGAGCAGCACGCCGTCCGGGAGCGGGTCGCCGGAGGCGACGCCGTGCAGGAACTGCGGCGCGGTGGCGGCGGTGGCCGGGGCGGCCGCGGCCAGCGGGAGGGCGGCGGCACCGGCGGTCAGCGCGGCGGCCTGGAGGACCCGGCGGCGACGCGGCCGGGCGGAGGACAGGGCATCTGTGGGCTCAGTCACGTCCGACAAGGCTACTGAGCGGTAAGTGGTTGTCCAGAGGTCGCGCTGACTGTTCGTCGGCCCTTCACCGGAGCGTGGGACGGCCCGCCCTGTCGGCGGTGTGGGTGATGATGGAGCGTTAGCCCGCACAACCGAGGTGAGGACCCAGTCGTGGCCCAGATCGTCCTGTTCCACTCCGTCTACGGCCTGCGGCCGGCCGTGCACGAGGCCGCCGAGCGGCTCCGGGCCGCCGGGCACGAGGTGCACACCCCCGACTGCTTCGAGGGCCGCACCTTCGAGGACATCGAGGAGGCCATGGCGTACAAGGAGGAGCTGGGCAGCGAGGAGCTGCTGCGCCGCGCGGTGACGGCCGTCGCACCGCTGCTCGTCCCGGACGCCCGCCTGGTCTACGCCGGGTACTCGCTCGGCGCGGCCCTCGCGCAGAACCTCGCGCTGGCCGACGAGAAGGCGCTCGGCCTGCTCCTGCTGCACGGCACCTCGGACATCCGCGAGGACGCCGCCACCTCCGTCCCGGTGCAGCTGCACGTCGCCGAGCCGGACGCCTTCGAGCCCGAGGACTGGCTGAACGCCTGGTACCTCAACCTGACCAGGGCCGGGGCCGACGTCGAGGTCCACCGCTACCGGGGCGCCGGCCACCTCTTCACCGACCCCGGGCTGCCCGACTACGACGCCGAGGCGGCCGAGCGGACCTGGGCCGTGGCCCTGGACTTCCTGGCCGAGCTGGACGCCCAGGCCTGAGGCGCGGCAGTGGTCTGAGGCCCCGTCACGGTACGCGCTTCCACACGGTGAAGCCCTCCGCGGCGTAGACCCGCTCGTACCCGGCGGCCGCGCGCAGTGCGGCCGCCGTCGGGCCGGGCCAGACCGAGGCCTCGTCGGCGACCAGCCACTGCGGCACCGGCCGCCCCGCCGCGAAGGCGCCCGGGGTGAGCAGGTA